>JACRBV010000044.1 GCA_016213065.1 Deltaproteobacteria bacterium | reverse complement strand
CAAGGGATATCGACATCTTCCCCGTTTAAAAGAAACATTGAAAAACAGGATTGCAGAAAAAGAATTACAAAAAATAAGAAAGGTGGCCTAATCAACATGGAAGCCGTTCAAACAATTTCAACTAAAAATGAGATTGACGCAAAGTGAAAATGTCGGATTGGTACCGTGATGACTATGATTCTCCGGAGATGCCAAAAAAGCCGTAAGTTTGTCTTGACGGTTTGGTCAAAGTTTCCTTATAGTAATACTTGAAGGTTGACGAGAGACTCTTGATGAAAAAACAGATCGAAATCAAAGTCATGGGCCAGAAATTCATGGTCCGCAGTGAGTCCAGTGAAGAGTACATAAACGCGGTTGCTGATTTTGTAGATCAAAAAATTACGGAGATTGTGAAGGGTTCCAAGTCGGTTGCGTCATTGAATGTTGCGATTCTTGCCGCGATGAATATTGCCGATGAATTCATGAAGTATAAAGACCAGAAAGACAAACAGGTTTCCAAAGTTGAAGAAAAAATTAAGACAGTGATAGAACTAATTGATTTGCAAGGTTGATTTTACTCCGCAAACTCTAACGAGTTTGCTTCGCGGTTTGGGTAAACCAAACCTTGATGTTTTTACAAAGTTTTTCGTTCTTTTGAAATTTTTGACGGAACACCCTGCAGTGCTCGTGATTGAGTGTGTTCATCTTAGAACCGATAATTTTACGCAGGAGGCTGTTTCTTACTGTGGTGAGCAAGCCCGCTTGCCCTTGGTAAGTGGGAAGCCTGATACAGTAACCAAAAGTCCCCACCTTTATAAGGATGGGGTTCACAAGATGACCAGTCACACGGCAGTTGCGGGGTGTCATTTTACTTAGGTGCTTGCTTCTTAAAAGAGATATGGGCACCTCTAAAAACCTATGAAAATTACAATTTGTCATTCTGAGCGAAGCGAAGAATCCACTTTGTTATCAAGTAGATCCTTCACTTCGTTCAGGATGACAAGCGGGGTTTTTTAGAGGTGCTCATATTTAAATGATATTTGAAGTTTTTAATAAAAAAGTTGTTTCGCTTATTAAGCCTCTTCAAAGGTAGTCTCCTCTTTTTTGCAAGTGGGTGCTTGAGTTTGAGGATAGTATGGATCCCAAAACTCAGTTGCGCCAAACGATATTAGACAAAAGAAAACAACTGGACCCCGAATTCGTTCGTGAAGCCTCCAGAAAAATCGTCAACCAATTTCTTTCATTGGAAGAATTCAACTTGTGCGAACGTCTCGGTCTTTATTCGTCCTGTAATAATGAAGTCGAAACAAAGGGAATTTTTCAAAAGGCGCATCCTTTAAGGAAAGAGATTTTTTACCCCGCGGTTGAGCCACAAACACACCAAATCCATTTTCATCCCGTAAAAAGTTTAAAAGAATTGAAAGCCGGCTTCGCAGGTATTTTGGAGCCTCTTCATCGCGCTCATTATTTAACAGACATTAATTATTTAAGTTTGATTGTGGTTCCCGGCGTCGTTTTTGATAAAAAGGGAAACCGCATAGGTTATGGTCAGGGTTACTACGACCAACTGTTGCAACCCTTTAAGGGGAAACGGGTGGCGTTGTGTTATGAGTTTCAAATCTGTGATGCGATTCCGTCACAACCAAGAGATCAGAGGGTTGATATTATTGTGACTGAAGAGAGGATTGTTCGCATCATTTGAATACAAGACCGTGGACTATGGACCATAGACCATGGACCAAAAACTAGGAGGAGCAGTGGGTCCATGGTCCCTTGTCCATGGTCCACGGTCCTTCTGCAAGGAGGATATGTGTTGATAGAAAGTTTATTGGTGGGAATTGTTACTTTGGGTTTGGGAGTGGGTGCAGGTGTGTATGGTCGTAAAGTTGTTGGCAGAAAGAAAATTGCCGAAGCCGATGCAAGGGTCAAATCGCTTCTTGAAGAAGCCGAATCGAAAGCCAAGACCATTCGCAAAGAGGCGGAGTTGGAAGCCAGAGATGCCCAACTCAAAGGCCGCGCCAGCTTTGAAAAAGAGATGCAGGAGAAACAGCGCGAATTGCAAGGAGTGGATAAACGTCTTCAATTGAAGGAAGACAATCTTGAAAAAAAGTTCAATCTTTTGGAAACAAAAGAGGAAGAACTTTTCAGGCAGGAAAAACAGGTTCAGGATAGAAAAAATCAGCTCTCTGACAAGGAGAAACAATACAACGAACTGTTACAGGAAACCCAGCGTGCACTGGAAAGAGCCGCCGGTATTACCATGGATGACGCCAAAAAACAGCTTCGCGATTCTTTGCTTGAAGAGACAAAGCGTGAATCGGCCACCATGATGATGAAAATCGAGGAAGATGCGAAAGCGGAGGCCGATAAAAAAGCAAAATATATTGTTGCGAGCACCATCGAGCGCCTCTCTTCCGATTATGTTTCCGAGCGTTCTTTAAGCGTTGTTCCTCTTCCCAATGAAGAATTGAAAGGGAGAATCATCGGCAGAGAAGGTCGAAACATTCGCGCCTTTGAAGCGGCAACCGGTATTGACGTGGTGATCGATGAAACACCGGAGGCTGTTGTGCTCTCCGGTTTCAATCCGGTCCGACGCGAAATCGCCCGCATTACCATGGAGCGTTTGCTTCAAGATGGACGCATTCACCCATCGCGCATTGAAGAAATGGTGAAAAAAGTTACCGAAGAGGTCGATGCTTCCATTATTGAAGCGGGGGAGCAGGCCTTTCTGGAATTGAAACTCACGAAGGCGCATCCCGAAATTGTGAAATTGTTGGGAACTCTCAAATATCGTTACAGTTACGCGCAGAATGTATTGCGTCACTCCGTTGAGGTTGGATTTATCTGCGGAATGATGGCGGCAGAATTGGGGATTGATGAAATGAAAGCGCGTCGCGGCGGACTTTTGCACGATATCGGCAAATCCGTTTCCCATGAAATTGAAGGAGCGCATGCGTTGATCGGAATGGATTTCTGTAAAAAATATAAAGAAGAGGAAGATATTTGCCACGCGGTTGGAGCGCACCATGAAGACATTCCTCAAATCTATACGCTCGATTGTTTGGTTGATGCCGCCGATGCCTTGTCAGGAGCACGGCCCGGTGCGCGACGCGAAGTGTTGGAAAGCTATATCAAACGCCTCGAAGAACTGGAGCGCATTTCTCTTTCTTTCAAGGGGGTGGAGAAAGCCTACGCGGTGCAGGCCGGCCGCGAAGTGCGTGTGATGGTCAACTTTCAGGAAGTCACCGACGCGCAGGCTTTTGTGATTTCCAAAGACATCGCGCGCAAAATTGAACAAGAGATGACATTCCCCGGGCAAATCCGGATCACAGTGATTCGGGAAACAAGAGCGGTGGAGTACGCGAAATAATTCGTCGTGCGTAATGCGTACTGCGTAGTGCGAAAAACACGCAGGACGCACGACGCACGACGCAGTACGAATATGAACATTCTCTGCATCGGTGATATTTTTGGCGAGCCGGGAAGACAAGCGGTGTTTCAGCTTCTTCCGCGACTTATCCATCAATACGGCGTCGATTTCGTTTTGGCCAATGCGGACAATGCCGCGGGTGGCAAGGGAGTTACCGACAAAATTGCCGAGGAACTTTTCAAAACTCAGATTGATGTGATCACCGCGGGCAATCATGTTTGGGAACAGGAATCCATCTTCCCACAACTTGAGACCCATCCGATTTTGCGTCCCTATAATTTAGTAGAGAAAGATCGCGGCAAGGGATGGTGCGTTGTCTCTTCCAAAAAGGGACATCCAGTTGCGGTGGTTCATCTTCAGGGTCGCGTT
>JACRBV010000043.1 GCA_016213065.1 Deltaproteobacteria bacterium | reverse complement strand
TTCCAAACTTTTATTTGAAGCTTATCTTTTAAAAAAGTTTTTTGGAACGTCCGCCACTGTTCTCGGCACAGAGGCCGAAACCATTTCGCAAACGATTGAGAAAAAATTACTGGAGAACGATCTGCTCCGGTCGCAAATTATTTCAGTTGGAATTCCTATTTTACTTTCGAACGGATCAAAACTTTTGAAAGGTTCCAAAATCACAGTGCCCACCGATATCCCCGGCAAACACGATGCCCAGTTTGAAATCACCGAGGCCAATATCAACCGGTGGGCGTTTGACGGATGGGTTGATCTGCGTCATGAAAATATGCTCGCATGGCAAACCCATCTTCAAAAAATGGAAAAATCTTCGAATGGAGATAGTCCTCTTGAAATTTCTAAAATGGTCAACTCGCGGCTTTCTCCTGAATCTTTCTGAATTTTTTAGAAACAGCGGCAAGCTTTGATTCCCATGAAGCATCCGGCACTTTACCTTGCGTCTCTTTCAAATAAACAACAATCATATTGGCCAATGTCCACGGATCAAAAATGGCAAATTTTAAAACAGCGGCGAAAATCGCGGCGCCGGCAATGCCTGCAAAAGTGGCTTCGGGCAAATTTAAAATATGGGCCAAGCCCAAAAATGGAATCAATAACGCCGCGGTTAATACAATATAGAGCAGTATTGCAATAAATCCCAAAATCATGGCGGTTCCCAAAATTTGCCGCCAAATTTGAGCATACAACACAAGCCCTACTTTTGCCGATTCCCAAATCGATTCTTTCTCTGTCACAAAATTGCGCGCCAAAATTGCTTCATCCACATAGGTGAGACTAAATTTCAAAACAAGATTGGCAAACTGAACAAGACTGCTCAAACCCGGAATGCCAGAAAAAGCATCTCCCATGCGCGACATGATCCCATTAATTGCTGAAATAACGCCTGCAACCAGCCGATCAACCAGAAACAAAACAGAAACCTCTTTGAATGTTTTTTGAACCTTCTCTTTTCCCCACACCAGTTGACTCACACCTTCCGGAAGAGATCCTTTTGTTACGAGCTCCGCCATCACCGCCACGTGCCCTGCTTTCAAAACGTAAAGAAAATATTCCCGCACCAATTTGACAATGGGAAATGAGATAAGAAGAGCCAAAATCCAAACGCCGGCTTGAGCATATTGATGGAGAGGCGCTACCAACGCACCCACAAAATAAACGGCAACCCAATAAAGAGAAAAACAAATACCAAAAATGGAGTAAACCAAAAGCCGCAGAAAAATATACGGCATTGTTTTAAAAGTAATGGAAGTTGCCTCTCCAATATGAAGTGCCATGGCCCTATGTCTAACAGTTTTTTCAAAAGGTTGCCACCCCTTCTTAAAAAAGGTACCCTTACGAGGTGGAAACCAAAGAAATAGAGGATTTATTTGAACGGCTGGCGAAGCAATATGGGGTTTCGCCCGAGGAATCGAAACCGATTTTCACACTCCTTGTCAAAACAACCTTAAAATATCGCGATATGTTGATGGCCAGAGGGGAAAAACCGCTCACGGTGGAAGAAACCCGCGCCGCTTTGGATGAATTGCTTCATGTCATGAATAAAAAAAGTTTCTCACCGAATATCTCTCCACGCATTCACGAATTAGTCCAACTCTGGCACGACGAAGTAAAAATTTTCGTTTATAATTGACTCAAAGCTTTTTCTAAATCGTCAATTAAATCTTCGCTGTCTTCTATGCCCACGGAAAACCTGACTAAGCCATCTGTTAATCCGCTTTTGGCGCGTTCTTCAGCGGGAATGGATGCGTGGGTCATGGTTGCGGGGTGGCAAACCAGAGATTCCACTCCGCCTAAACTTTCCGCCAAAGTAAAAAGTTCAAAACGGCTGATTAGTTTTTTTGTTTCGGCATTCGATAATTTAAATTCAGCAGAGACCATCCCGCCAAAACCGGGATAATAAACTTTTTTGCAAAGGGGGTGTTTTTTTAAAAAAGCGGCAACGGCTTTTGCGTTTTTCTGATGTTGTTCCATCCGAATTCCCAGCGTCTTCACTCCGCGTTGCGTAAGCCAACAATCAAATGGCGAAGGATTCACACCCAACGCCATCCTTCTGAAATGAAGCATCTCCTGCAAATCCTCCCGATTGGTTGCAACAACACCCCCAATCACATCGGAATGCCCGCCGATATATTTTGTGGTGCTGTGCAAAACAAGATCGGCTCCCAGATTCAGCGGTTTTTGAAAATAGGGGGAGGCAAAAGTATTATCCACCACCGTCAAAATCTTTTTTGCTTTTGCCATTTTTGAAATAGCGGCGATGTCGCTTAAACGGAGCAATGGATTGGTCGGCGACTCCATCCAAATTAGTTTTGTTTTTTGTGAAACAGCTTTTTGAAATGCGTTCGCATTGGTACTATCTACAAAAGTAAAACTCAGACCAAATCTTTCCCCCCATTTTTTGAAGAGGCGATAACTTCCACCATATAAATCATTGCCCGCAACAACATGATCTCCCGCTTCCAACAAATTTAAAACCGCCAACGCCGCGCCAAGTCCCGAAGAAAAAACGGTTGCATATTTTGCCTCTTCCAAAGCGGCCAACACTGCTTCCAAATTTCTAAAATTGGGATTATCCGCACGGGTATAATCAAATCCTTTGTGTTCCCCCGGCGCTGATTGTTGGTACGTTGTTGTTTGATAAATCGGTGAGATGACAGCACCCGTTTCTTTGTCCGGTTTCTGCCCCACATGAACTGCTTTCGTATTGAATTTTGCCATCATATCCTCCAATTCACACCAAATCCGGCAAAAATTTTATCGCCGGACAGACGCGAATTCCCAAATCGTTGACATAGTCTTTATTTCCCACCGCCGATATCTGCCAACAGGAACATTTAGGAAATCGTTCCTTAAAATATATCAAGCCGCGGTGCAAAGAGACATCATCATATTTACATTCGATTGCCAGAACCGGTTTTTTATTTTCAACGATAACAAAATCAACTTCCCTGCCGTCAATGTCACGAAAATATCGAAGTTCAATATCGTCACCGCGCGTGTCTTCACGAAAATGAACCCATTTTATCAGGTGACAGGCGACGAGGTTTTCGAATTTGACGCCATTATCCCTAATCAGGGTCCAATCGAAGTGATAATGTTTTTGTTCCTTTTTCACGGCCCGAATTTTTGCGGCACCAAATGGAGAAAGTCTAAAAATCGCGTAAAGGCGCTCAAGGATTTCCAACCAATTGGCAACAGTCTTGAAACTCACGTGCAAATCTTCGCGAAGTGCGTTGATCGAAAGCGGCGAGCCAACGAGTTCGGGCAGGTGAATGAGTAATAATTCCAGATTGCCGACATCGTGTATGCGTTCCAAACTTGCCAGATCATCTTGTATAAGGCGGCTTCGATATTCACGCGACCATCGTTTTGCATCAACCTCGGTTCCGACAAAAAATGGCTCGGGAAATCCGCCGAGGGTCATGAGATTTACAAAATCATTTTGTGATTTGACGGATAACTCTGCAGTCGAAAGAGGGTGAAGTCTGAGATAATGATACCGGCCTTGAAGAGAGTCGCCTCCTCTGCGGTAATAATCCAGTTTTGCGCTTCCTGTAACAAGCATTTCACGTTGTCCTTTGTTCTTATCATAGAGCCCCTTGAGATAATTTCTCCATGAACGATATTTGTGAATTTCATCAAATATCCAGATAGGGCTATTTGGCAATTCCCGTTTAAGAATTAACTCGCGATGTTCATCAATGTCCCAGTTGAGATAACCTGTCTTATTTCGAGTAAACCGCAAGGCGAGCGTGGTCTTGCCCACCTGTCTCGGACCGCCCATAAAAACCATCTTGCGGGCCAAGTCGGTTTTGATCTGGCCAAAAAGATATCTCTTCAAATTTTTCACACCCCCTCATAACAACATTTTTGCCTTGGGTCAAATTTAATCGCGAGTATTTTTGACTGTGGTAATAAGTGTCGGACACTTGACAAAACATTTCTATTCCCTCATTAACTCCCTCCCATGTCTTTTACTGAATATATCATTCTGTGTTTCCCTGCGGTTTTTGTTATTTTGAACCCTTTTTCCGCCGCATCGTCTTTTCTTTCATTAACCTCCGGTCAGTCAGAAGAGCAACAAGTCAGTGTTGCCCAAAGGGCCTGTATCACTTCCTTTGTTGTTTTAATGCTTTTTGCTTTTGCAGGGCATTTCATTTTTCAGGTCTTCCAAATCACTATTTCAGCTTTTCGCATCGCGGGCGGTATCATTCTGTTCGGGATTGGTCTTGAAATGTTGAAACTAAGACCCAACCGGATCAAACAAACAGAAGAAGAAATGAAAGAGGGCATGGGAAAAGAGGATGTGGCGATTGTTCCTTTAGGAATTCCTTTGTTGAGCGGACCCGGCGCCATCACAACGATTATGGTTTTGACCGCCGAAATTAGTTGGAAAAATAAATGGTCCGGTCTTCTTCAAATGGGGGGGTTGATCGTCAGTTGCGCTCTCAGCCTTGTCATCATCTATTTTATTCTCGTTAACTCCAAGCGTCTTTTGGATCTTTTTAAAATCACGGGCGTTGGTTTGATCACCCGCATTATGGGATTGATTCTGTCCGTGATTGCCACCCAGTTTGTAATCAGTGGTGTAAAGGATTTGCTTCCGGAGTTTGCGAAGTTGGTTCAGCACTAAGATTTGTCAGAACCAACACATGGTCTTTGTGAACTTCCACAAAACCGCCAACAATTTCAGCTCCCGCTTGCAATTGACCTTTCACCCGATAATGGATCTTCCCTTTTTTCAAAGTGGCCAGCATGGCCGCGTGATGCGGCAATATGGTCATCTGCCCCAGAGTTCCGGGTAATGTGACTGAATCAACATCGGCATCCATCAAAACTTCATTTTGTGTTAAAACTTTGAGTTTCATTATTTTCCCTTTGTCATCCTAATTGTTCTCCCCCTTCATCCTAATTGTTCTCCCCTTGTCATCCTGAACGAAGTGAAGGATCTAATTTGGAGATCCTTCGGCCTTGCGGCCTCAGGATGACAGCGGCTATGCTCGCAATGACAGCCGCTACGCGGCTGTCAATTTTTCCGCTTTTGCTACGGCTTCTTCGATGGTTCCCACCAAATAGAAAGCCTGTTCGGGAAGATCATCATATTTTCCGGCACATAATTCTTTGAAACTGCGAATCGTGTCGGCGAGTTTTACATATTTTCCTTCAAGCCCCGTAAATTGCGCGGCCACAAAGAAGGGTTGTGACAAGAAGCGCTGAATTTTTCTTGCACGCGCCACGGTCAATTTATCTTCTTCAGAGAGTTCATCCATTCCCAAGATGGCGATGATATCCTGCAAATCTTTATAGCGTTGCAAAATTCTCTGCACTTCGCGGGCCACCTGATAATGTTCTTCGCCGATGACTTCCGGTGTCAAAATGCGGGAAGTGGAATCGAGTGGATCAACGGCGGGATAAATTCCCAATTCTGCAATCTGACGCGACAACACGGTGGTGGCGTCCAAGTGGGCAAAGGTTGTTGCGGGAGCGGGGTCGGTCAAGTCGTCGGCGGGAACATAAATCGCCTGCACAGAAGTGATCGAACCATTTTTTGTTGTGGTAATGCGTTCCTGCAATTCACCCATTTCGGTTGCCAACGTTGGTTGATAACCGACGGCGGAGGGCATGCGTCCCAAAAGAGCTGACACTTCGGAACCGGCCTGCGTAAATCTGAAAATATTATCGATGAATAAAAGCACGTCCTGTTTTTCTTCGTCGCGGAAATATTCTGCGACGGTCAAAGCGGACAACGCCACGCGGGCACGCGCACCCGGAGGTTCATTCATCTGTCCATAAACAAGAGCGGTTCTCTCCAACACACCGGACTCTTTCATTTCAAACCAGAGATCGTTTCCTTCGCGGGTTCTTTCTCCCACGCCCGCAAAGACAGAGAATCCGCCGTGTTGTTGGGCAACGTTGTTGATGAGCTCCATCACGATAACGGTTTTGCCAACACCGGCGCCGCCGAAGAGACCAATTTTTCCACCACGAGGATAGGGAGCCAAAAGATCGATCACTTTAATGCCGGTCTCAAACATTTCAACTTCGGTTGATTGTTCTTCAAACGAAGGGGCGGTGCGATGAATGGGATACAATTTTTTTGCGTTAACGGGACCGCCTTCATCCACCGGTTGACCGATCACATTCAAAATGCGGCCGAGGGCTTCTTTGCCGACCGGCATCTGGATTGGTTTTCCGGTGTTCAAAACTTCCATCCCACGGACCAAACCATCCGAGGCATCCATGGCAATACAACGAACCGTATTTTCACCGATGTGTTGCGCCACTTCCAAAGTCAAATTCCATTGGTCTTTGTTGATGGAAGGGTTTGTCACCTTCAATGCCGAATAAATTTCGGGGAGGTCTTTGTTAAACCGAACGTCCACTGCGGGTCCGATAACCTGTATCACCTCTCCCAAAGCATAACTTCCATGTCCATTTGTCGTCATAAAACTTTCTCCTTTATCTCAACGCTTCTGCGCCGTTCACAATGTCCATCAAATCTTTGGTGATGGAGGCTTGGCGGGCGCGATTGTATTGTAATGTTAAATAACCGATCATATCGGATGCGTTGTTGGTTGCATTTTCCATGGCTGTCATTCTTGCCGCCAACTCTGACGCAATCGATTCCAAAAAAGCCTGATGAATTTGTGAAACAACTGTCTCTCTCAAAGCCGCATCCAATACCTCTTTGGCGCTCGGCTCAAAAATACAATCGACCGCCTCCCCTTTCCCTTTTTTTGCTGAGGAATGGGTTAAAGGAAGGATCTGCTGAAAAGTCATTTCTTGAACCAACGCGGATTTAAAAAGATTGTAGACCAACCAAACTTCATCGGTCTTACCTGACTCAAAACGTTGAATCGCAACCTTGGCCAGTTCTTCGGAAATACTGCGGTCGAGCGTGTCATAAATATGTGTAATCGACTCGGACATGGACCAATTTTTTGATTTAAAATAATCCCGCCCCTTTTTGCCGATTAAGCGACAAGCCGTTTCAATTCCAATTCCTTTGCATTCCGTTAACTGGTCACCCAAACGACGAAGCAAATTGCTGTTGAAACCACCGCACAAACCTCTGTCAGAAGTCATCACCAGATATTCTCTGCGCGCGATTTTTGTTCTTGGGACAGTGAGCGGATTTCGCGCATCGATTGTCTGGCTGGCAATCAGCCGATGGCTTAATTCCGTGATGGCTTCGGTATATTTTCTGGAGATAAGCGCAGACTGTTGCGCACGACGCAACTTTGCCGCCGCCACCATTTTCATCGCCTTGGTGATTTTCTGCGTATTCTTTACCGACCCAATTCGTTTTTTAATACTCTTCAATGAAGGCATATTTACCTATTTTGTCATCCCTGCGAAGTTTGTCCCTGCAGGCAGTAGGCAGGGAGCAGGGATCCAGTAATTTAAAGCATGTCTGGATTCCGGCCTTCGCCGGAATGACATTCGTCAACAATTTTTTAAGCGCTAAACAGTTTTCTGAATTCTTCGATGACGCCATTCAATTTTTTCTTGATGTCTTCGCTTAATTCTCTTTTTTCTTTAATCTCCTGAAAAATTTCCGGGTGTTTGTTTTTCACAAAACTATCCAGATCGTTCAGAAATTTCCGGACCTTGTTCACGGGCAAATTGTCGATAATTCCGCTCGTTCCGACATAAATTTCCAGAACTTGTTTTTCAACACTGTCTGGTTGATAGAGTCCCTGTTTGAGCAACTCCACCAAACGTTCTCCGCGATCCAGTTGTTTTTTTGTGGCGGCATCCAAGTCGGCACCAAACTGCGCAAAGGCGGCCATTTCACGATATTGCGCCAATTCAAGACGAAGTTTTCCTGCAACTTGTTTCATGGCTTTGACTTGAGCGGCTCCACCCACGCGAGAAACTGAAAGACCAACGTTGATGGCGGGACGAATACCGGAATAGAAAAGATCCGACTCCAGATAAATCTGTCCATCGGTAATGGAAATCACGTTGGTTGGAATGTAGGCCGACACGTCACCGGCTTGCGTTTCAATGATTGGCAACGCCGTCAAAGAACCGGCGCCATTTTTGTCACTCATTTTTGCCGCTCTCTCCAAAAGACGGGAGTGGGCGTAGAAAACATCTCCGGGAAAAGCCTCGCGCCCGGGAGGACGGCGAAGCAAAAGGGAAAGCTGGCGATAGGCCACGGCATGTTTTGAAAGATCATCATAAACCACCAAAGCATGGCGGGCGGAATCTCTGAAATATTCCCCAATTGCAACGCCGGCGTACGGAGCCAAAAACTGGAGTGGGGCCGGATCTGATGCGTTGGCCGCAACAACTGTTGTATATTCCATCGCGCCAAATTGTTTTAGTTTGTCCACGACACGAGCCACAGTTGAAACCTATTGTCCGATGGCAACATAGATACAAAAAACATCCTGACCCTTTTGATTGATGATGGTGTCGATGGCGATGGAAGTTTTTCCGGTTTGGCGATCACCTATAATTAATTCGCGCTGACCACGACCGATCGGTGTCATTGCATCAATGGCTTTGATGCCGGTTTGCAAAGGTTGATGAACCGATTTTCTGGCGACAATTCCGGGCGCCTTGACTTCAATTTTGCGATTTTCTTTGGCGACAATGGGACCCAGACCATCAACCGGTTCTCCCAATGCGTTGACGACGCGTCCCAAAAGACCCTCTCCCACCGGAACTTCGGCAATGCGGCCCGTTCTCTTGACGACGTCTCCTTCGCGGAGCTCCACATCTTCACCCATGATGGCCACACCTACGTTGTCTTCTTCCAAGTTGAGAGCAATTCCTTTGATGCCGTGTGGAAATTCCAAAAGTTCTCCGGCCATCACCTTCTCAAGACCGTAAACGCGGGCAATCCCGTCACCCACTGTCAGAATCTGACCGACTTCTTCAGACTCAACGGTTTTTCCATAATCTTTGATTTGCTGTTTGATAATCTGACTAATCTCTTCTGCACGAATATCCATCTATCCTCCTTGAAGGACCATAGACCATGGACCACGGACTATGGATCAACTGCTGTTTTAGTTTTTAGTCCACGGTCTATGGTCCATTGTCCGTAGTCCTGCATTATAACCAATTTTCCTGAATCCTTTTTAATTCACCCCGAACACTGGCGTCAAAAATTTTATCTCCCAACGCAATTTGAAAACCGCCGATTAATTTTGGTTCTTCTGTAATATCGAATTCGATTTTCTTTCCCGTTATTTTTTCCAAAGTTTTTTGCAAATCGGCATTGTAAAATTGAAAGCTTTCCTTGTTTGCAATTTTCACTTTTGCAATCATTACATTTTCGCTCCTGCGCACGAGATTTTCAAACGCTTCCGCAACAAACGGAAAAATAAGAATGCGGTTGCGCTCCAAAAGAATTTTAAAAAAATTCCGGATATATGGAGACAAATAAAGTTTGGAACTTAATTCGTCCAAAATTTGTTCTCTTTTTTCCGTCGCCAATTCCTTATAAGAAAGAATTTTGAGAAGTCTGGGCTCAGCGGCAACAGCTCCCGCCATGCGACCGATTTCATCACGAAAACGGTCCAACGATTTTTCCTCCACCCCCAAACTAAAGAGGGCCTTGGCGTAGCGCTCAGCTAAGATGCGATCCTTCATGTTCTTTGGCTCCTAATTCTTTCTTTTCCAGATTTTGTATCGCTCCTCCAACCAAACGTTCGTGGTCTTTGGGTCCGATCAATTTTTCGAGCAAATCTTTCGCGTGTTCAACCGCTGTCAGCAATGTTTTCTTCTTCAAAAGAAGCCGAGTTTTATTGAGTTCTTGTTCTCCAACTTTTGCGGCATCTTTTTTAATTTTTTCGACATACTCTTTGGCTTTTTGAAGAATTGACTGTTTTTCCAACTCTCCCTCTTTCCTTAAATCTTCTGTCAATTTTTGAATTTCATTGCCAGCCTCTGCCAATTTTTTGCGATAGGACTGAAAATGACTTTCGATTTTGAGACGTTCTCTTGTGATTTCTTCTATTTCCTTTTTAAGAATTTCGCGGCGGTTTCCCAAAAAAACGCGAAGAGGATCTCTCAACAAATAAACAAGAGCTCCGGAAAAAAGAATGAAATTGATCCACTTATATAAAAGAGAGAGTTCCATTTTAATTTATTGGACGACCAAGAACTTTTTCAGCAAGATTTTTCCCCAAGGTTTTTGATTGTTCTTCCAAATCTTTGAGAGCATGATCACTTGAGATTGCAATTTCTTTTTTAATTTGTTCGATTTGGGTGAGGCTTGCCTGTTTTGCTTCATGAATCACTTTTTGTCCCTGTTCCTCCCCTTCCCGTTTCAGCGACTCCTTCAACTTAAAAGCTTCCTTTTTGGCCGCTTCCATTTTGGCTTCATATTCTTTCATGAGTTGTTCTGTTTTCTCAGCAACAGTATGAATTTTTTTGCGATCGCCTTCTGTTTTTGATTTTCTTAACTGAATAATTTTGAGAACCGGTTTAAAAACAAGGTAGTTAAGACTGACCGCAACAACCAGAAAAATGCCCAGTTGTATAAAGAAAGTCATATCCGGCATCAATTGGATTTCAGACGATAAAAGCATATCTCCCTTAAAGGGCACCTCTAAAAATCCCGATTGTCATCCTGAACCCTTCGCCATCATTGTCATTCCTCGCTACGCTTCGAATCCACTCGTGCTCAGGGTAAACTCCGTGAAGGATATACTTGATAACAAAGTGGATTCGAAGCGTAGCGAGGAATGACAAATTGTATTTTCATAAGTTTTTAGAGGTGCCCTAAAGCAGGCGGGTATCTAGACGATTCTACCGAAGATGACAACTGTTATTTAAGAGGCCGCGGAAGCCACTTGTTGCGGTTGAGGTTGGGGCAATTCCTCAATCTTTGCAGGGTGTTGCATGTGGCAATGTCCCTGAAAAAGAGCGCCGTCTTCAATCACGAGACTTCGGGTACTGATGTCGGCTGTGACGACAGAGGGCACATGAATTTCAATGCGGCTTTTGGCTTCGACTTTTCCGTCAACACAACCATAGCAAACCAAAGTATCAACGGTAATTTTTCCGGAGAGTTTTGCTTCTTGACCAACAACGAGAGTTCCTTCGGCTTGAATTTCGCCGGTGAACTCGCCGTTAATTTGAACGGTTCCATCAAAAACGATCTTTCCTTCGAAGCTACAACCTTTATCCAGAAGACCGCTGATTTGATCTTTCGACTTCAGCCAACCGTTCCCTTTGCTCATGTATCCTCCCCTTTAAGCTATGATTTTTCTATATATGCGGTCCAAGTCCTGCCAAGAATAATAATCTATTGAGACTGTACCGTGTCCTTCCACCGCACTCATTTGTAGTCTGACTTTCGTGCCGAGTGCTTTTTCAATTTCATTTAATAGCAACTTTATCTGAGGTGACAAGTTCTTTTTATTGTTTTTGCGAATAATTTTTCGAACACCACCTCTCTCTTGAATCATTCGCTCCACATCACGCACGCTCAAAGACTCTGCTAAAACTTTTTCGCGAAAATGAAGTTGGTCTTGCAATGAAGGAAGAGCAAGGATCGCACGCGCATGACCTGCATTCATGCGACCGGCCGCAACATCTTCTTGCACCAATTTCGGCAATTTTAAAAGACGAAGTGAATTGGCCACATGTTCTCTTGATTTTCCGACTCGCTCGGCGATGTCGGCGTGACTGATTTGAAATTGATCGACCAGTGATTGATAACCTTTCGCTTCTTCAATCGCATTTAAATCTTCGCGTTGAATATTTTCGATCAGCGCAAGTTCCAACATTTTATCACTCGAGACTGAACGAATGGTGACAGGAACTTCCGTGAGACCCGCCATCCGAGCGGCGCGAAATCTTCGTTCACCGGCGACAAGCTCGTAACGCCCGTCCGCGGAAGGGGTCACTATGATCGGCTGTAAAACTCCGTCTCGTTTGATGGAGAGCGCCAATTCCTGAATTGCCTCGTCATTAAATTCAAGGCGCGGTTGTTGGCGGTTTGCAAAAATTTGGTCGATGGGGAGAACGGTCTTGGGTCCTATTTTCTCTTCGGAAATAGGATCGGCAACGGGACTAATCAATGAGGCGAGACCCCTCCCCAACGCTCTTCTCGGTTCCTTTGTTTCCATAAGTTTCCTCCATTTTTTCAGTTTCATTAATAATTTCAACATCTTGAGCTAAGACCTCTTGGGCTAATTCAAAATAGGCTACAGCCCCTTTCGATTTAACGTCATATAAAATAATTGGCTTGCCATGGCTTGGGGCTTCACTCAAGCGAACATTTCGGGGAATAGCCACATTAAAGACAATTTGATTAAAATGCTGTCTTAGTTCTTGAGTCACCTGATGCGCCAAACTATTTCTAGGGTCAAACATCGTTAAAACAATCCCTTTTATCTCTAAGGTTGGGTTTAAACGTTGACGCACAAGGCCAATGGTTCTTTTTAAATCGGCTAATCCTTCCATGGCGTAATACTCACATTGTACCGGAATTAGCACAAAACTGGCCGCCGTTAGCGCATTTAGGGTCAAAAGGCCAAGAGAAGGGGGGCAATCTATAATGATATAAGTGTATTGGTCGGCCAAAGAGAGTAGGGCGGATTTGAGGCGTGTTTCACGTGAAACAAGATTGACTAACTCCAATTCGGCACCGGCAAGAGCGGACTGAGAGGGGAGGAGGTCCAAAAAATTCAGTTCTGTTTTTATAATAGACGACTGAATGGGTTCTTCGCCGATAACTACTTGGTAACTCCCCTTCTTCACTTCCATTTTGTTAAAACCAACTCCGGTGGTGGCGTTAGCTTGAGGATCCAGATCAACGAGAAGGGTCTTTTTTTCAGCGGCGGCCAGACAAGCGGCTAAATTAACAGCGGTGGTTGTTTTTCCAACCCCACCTTTTTGATTACAAATTGCGATGATTTTAGTCATTGTATGAAAAATCCACATCCATTCATACCAGAAGATTCTATTTCCCCGCGACTTACGTCGCTTGCATCTGCCCAGCGAGCAGAGCGAGCGTGAAGGGGAGGCTCCAATGGTTTTGTCATTGGAGGGGGCGACGTGAGCCCCTACAAACAGATGAACTATTCATAAACTAAAACCAAAATGAAATCAAAAGATTTTAACTGTTTCACGTGGAACAGATGTAAAAACCTTGGAATGGTATTTGAGAAAAGACGCGATATTTTTTGGGTCACCCAAAAAATTCGCTCGGGTCTCAGCAATTTTGTTTTTGATCCCGTTTAAGGTAAAAATTGCTTCCGACACGCTTTTTTCAAATACCATTCCAAGATTTTTAGAAGGGTTTCAAATAAACTCCGTATTAAACAAATTAAAGGCACCACTGAAAACCAATAAAAATCACAATTTGTCATTCTGCGCGAGGCGAAGAATCCACTTTGTTATCGAGAAGAGCCTTCAAGGAATTTACACTAAGCCAAATGGAGATCCTTCGCTTTGCTCAGGATGACAATGGTGGTGAAGGGTTCAAGATGACAAGCGGAGTTTTTATAGATGCCCTTAAAAAGTTTGTCATCCCTGCGAAGCTTGTCCCTGCAAGCAGTAGGCAGGGAGCAGGAATCCGTTATGTAAAGCGTCAAGATTTATTTTTTAGCTCATTTTAATGTCATGCCCGAGTGTTTTAGTCGGGCATCCAGTCTCGTTGCGTTGGTTCTTTGAAACAATATGGTTTTTACAATA
>JACRBV010000042.1 GCA_016213065.1 Deltaproteobacteria bacterium | reverse complement strand
GGAAGCATTCACCCATGCGCAAGCGCATGGTACTCTGCGGGCTTGCTGGAGTGGAATCTACCGAGTGAGCAAAGCGAACGTGAGGGGGAGGCTCCGCCGGCTTTGCCGGTGGAGGGGGCGACGCAAGCCCCTACAAATAGAAATGCCTATGCATTTGAATCCCGTTCTGTCATTCCGGCGAAGGCCGGAATCCAGAAGCTCTAAAATCACTGGATCCCCGCCTTCGCGGGGATGACAAAAGAGGGCAAAGGTTTTCTTACAGGATTCAAGTGCATATGCATTTTAAATAGAATCAAAAGCTGACTGCTGAAAGCTGATCGCTGACCGCTTTTTGGGCTTGAATTGATTTGTCTCCGTGCTAACTCCACCGCATGTCAATTCGATTTGGAACAGATGGGTGGCGTGCGATTATTGGTGAGGATTTTATACCGGAGAATATCGCTCAGGTGATTCAGGCCTTTGCCGACCGTTATCCCAAACTTCCTGAAGCGGGCAAACCGGTCTTTATCGGTTATGATCGCAGAAACAAATCAAAAGAATCGGCTGATTTAATCGCCAGTGTTTTGCTTGGAAATCATATTCCCGTTTGGCTCTCACAAGATTTTTGTCCCACACCCTGTGTTTCATGGCACGTCAAAACAAACGGCGCCGCGGCAGGCATTATGGTTACGGCCAGTCACAATCCCCCAAAATGGAACGGCATCAAATTCAAAGAAAGTTATGGCGGAGCCGCATCTGCCGATTTTTTGCAACCGATCGAAAAAATCATTGAAGAAAACCAAAATAAAAAACTTGTACCAAAAACAAAAGAGCTCAATGGCAACAGTCTCTCCTATTTCAATCCTCATCAAGAATATCTTGAGGCTCTTAGAAAACTGGTCGACTTGGATCTCATCAAAAAAGCCAATTTCAAAATCTTATTTGATCCTTTGTATGGTGCAGGGAGCGGTTTTCTTGAAGATTTATTGGGGAATCAAGTAACTACACTGCACGGGGAAGCCGATTTTAATTTCGGCGGACTCCATCCTGAACCGATTCAACCCTATGTCAATCAGGCCATGGAAAAAATGCGTTCCGGAAATTTTTCCACCTGCATGATCACGGACGGAGACGCAGACCGCATTGGCGCTGTTGATGAAAAGGGAAATTATGTCACCTCTCATCAAATTTTTGCACTTCTGCTCAAACATCTTGTCGAAAATAAATTGATGAAGGGAAAAGTTCTCAAATCAATCTCCACGACCGTGATGATTGATCGCCTCTGTCAAAAACAGGGTTTACCGATGAACGTTACCCCCATCGGTTTCAAATATTTGAGTCCTGCCATGAAAGAACCCGGCGTTTTAATTGGTGGCGAAGAATCGGGTGGGATCGGAATGCCTCATCATATCCCTGAAAGGGACGGACTCTTTTGTGCTCTTCTCCTTTTGGAACTGATGGCTACAAAGAAAAAACTTCTGGGCGAACTTGTTGCTGATCTGCAAAAAGAAGTTGGTCCCTGTTTTTATAAGAGAATCGATTTGACTCTTCCGAAAGACAAAATTGAAACTGTCAAACGGACTCTTTCCTCTTTCACACCTTCCATGTTGGCGGGTCAAAAACTAAAAAAAATCACGCTGATTGATGGATATCATTTTAGTTTGGAAGACGACAGTTGGCTTTTGATCCGCCCCTCGGGAACAGAACCGCTTTTGCGCACCTACGCCGAAGCCCCCACTTTTTCACAAGTCGAAAAACTTCTGCGCGAGGCTCAAAACCTTGTTGCAAAAGCCTAATATCCGACTATAAAGCCACACCATGGCCCAAATAAATCAGCGAACAACGCGAGCAAAAGCGGAAAACGTGACCCTCTCCTATGAAGTTGCTGTTGAAAAATTGGAGGGAATTGTTCGCAAACTGGAAAATGGCGATCTAACATTAGAGGATTCTCTCAAAGCCTTTGAAGAAGGAATCGGACTCACGAGAACTTGTGAAAAATTATTGCAAGAAGCGAAGGGAAAAGTGGAACTTCTTGTTCAAAAACAATCCAAATGAATATCGAACAATATCTAAATAATCAAAAAGCCGTTGTTGATAAAGCCCTGTTTTCTTTTTTGACGGAGAATAAAGAATCTCCTCAAAAACTTGAAGAGGCGATTGAGTATAGCCTGAAAGCGGGCGGCAAAAGGATTCGCCCTATTTTGGCAATCGCGACTGCACAAGCAGTTGGAGGAGACATCGAACCGGTGTTACCGCTGGCTTGCGCGCTGGAAATGATTCACACCTTTTCTTTGATTCATGATGATTTGCCAGCCATGGACAATGACGATTTCAGAAGAGGCAAACCAACCAATCACAAAGTTTATGGAGAAGGCGTCGCCATTTTGGCCGGAGACGCCTTATTGTCGGAAGCTTTTTATCTGCTTTGTCATCCCAATATTGTGCACCAAATCTCTCCAAATATTTTGGTCGATGTGATTCGAGATGTTGCCCGTGCCACGGGCCGCTCTGGTATGGTGGGGGGACAAATTCTGGATCTGGAAGGAGAAGGAAAGAAAAGCGATGCCACTGCTTTGGAAAAAATTCATCATTATAAAACTGGATGTTTGATTATCACATCCATTACAAGTGGCGCCAAAATTGCGGGTGCCAGTGGGGCACAACTAGAGGCACTAAAAATTTATGGAGAAAAGGTGGGACTTGCTTTCCAGATTGTTGATGATGTTTTGAATGTAGAAGGAACAAAAGAAACTCTTGGGAAAAGTGTCGGATCCGATCAACAACACAACAAATCCACCTATCCTAGCTTGTTTGGTTTAGCCGTCTCAAAAAAAATGGCTCAAGATTTGGCAGAGCAAGCCATTGCCGTTTTGGAAATTTTTGACGATAAAGCAGATCCTCTTCGCGGTATCGCCCAATATATCGTCTCAAGAAAAAACTAGAAAAAACCTATGAAACATTTTGTTGATGAAATAGTGATCACAACAACCTCTGGACTCGAATTTTTTGATATAACTGAAAAAGTCGAAATCTGTTTAAAAAAGAGCGGAATTCAAAACGGCTTTTTGACTGTTTTCACACAACACACAACAACAGCGGTGATTGTAAATGAGAAGGAACCAAAACTTCAGAAAGACATGATCCAATTTTTGAATCGAATAGCGCCGCCCGGACAAAACTACGGGCACGACAAAAACCCACAAGACGGGCGTCTCAATGCTCACAGTCATTTACAGACTTTTCTGCTTCCCGCTTCGCAACTTATCCCTTTTGTCGAAGGAAAAATGAAGTTGGGACAATGGCAAAAAATTTTCTTCATTGAATGTGATGGACCGCGCCCAAAACGCCAACTAACAATACAGGTGATTGGACTATGAAACCAATTGACATACCCCATTTCAAAGCAAAAAAATCGGAGTTAAATCTGGAACAATATATCATCCTCACCTATTTTTTCGAATCGCAAACCGATCCGGAAGAAGCCGCGCTTCATTTGTGTCAGGAACAAAGCACGGCGCAATGGAAACGGGTTGGAATCGATGAAGACTTTCGTCCCAAACATGGTGCAAAACTTCTAGATATGGAAATACTGGAAGTAAAAGATCAACCCTTTTTTCAATCTCCTTTTAATAAAGGTCCCAAATTTTATAACTGCAAAGCAACAATCGCCCACCCCCACATCAATTTTGGCCCCAAAATTCCAAATATGTTGACCACCATTTTGGGGGAAGGTGTTTTTTATGCCCCCGGTATTACAGCCATCAAATTGATGAATATCGATTTCCCCGAAATTTTTTTGAAAAATTTTCAAGGACCGCAGTTTGGACTCGAAGGCATCAGAAATTTATTGGAGGTGTATGATCGTCCCCTTTTTTTTGGAGTTATCAAACCCAATATTGGACTCACCCCCAAAGATTTTGCCGCAGTGGCTTATGAAAGCTGGTTGGGCGGACTCGACGTTCCAAAAGACGACGAAATGTTAGCCGACGCCTCCTATTCAACATTGTACGAAAGAACAAAACTGCTCGGAGAACTACGCAAAAAAGCCGAAGCCATCACGGGTGAGAAAAAGTTTTTTTTGGCAAACATTACGGATGAGGTCGATAAAATTCAAACCAATCATGATATTGCCATCGCCAACGGTGTAAACGCCGTCATGCTGAAT
>JACRBV010000041.1 GCA_016213065.1 Deltaproteobacteria bacterium | reverse complement strand
GGAAGCATTCACCCATGCGCAAGCGCATGGTACTCTGCGGGCTTGCTGGAGTGGAATCTACCGAGTGAGCAAAGCGAACGTGAGGGGGAGGCTCCGCCGGCTTTGCCGGTGGAGGGGGCGACGCAAGCCCCTACAAATAGACCAACTACTTTTTCTTTTGTCTTGAGTCTATAGTCTCTTGTCCATAGTCCCTAGTCCCTTTCCCAAGAATTTTTTCTATCGCCTCACACGCATGTTTCAAATTATCGTTCATGATTTGGTGGTTGTAGCGATCTTTATGGGCCAGCTCATGGTGGGCATTGTCAAGCCGGATCTGCCTTTCCTCAAGAGAGTCCGTTCCCCGTTCACTTAAACGCCGCTCCAGTTCTTCAACGGAGGGAGGAAGTAAAAACAAAGTCAGCGCCCTTTCCCCGTAAATTTTTTTCAGCGCCATTCCCCCTTCCACATCCAGATCCAAAACAACATCTCTTCCCTCTTGAAGGGCCTCATCTAAAGGAGCTTTGAGTGTTCCGTAATAGCGGTGATGTACTTTAGCCCACTCCACAAATTTTTCTTCCTTGATCCATTGCTGGAAAGTTTCTTGTGGAATGAAATGATAGTCTTTACCGTCCACTTCAGCCCCGCGTTTGGGGCGCGTTGTACAGGAAACGGAATGAATCATGTTGGGATGAGTCACTAAAAGGCGTTGAATCACGGAAGTCTTACCGGTTCCGGATGGGGCGGAAATAATAATGAGACGATTACCGTTCATTCAATGTTTTGCACCTGTTCACGCAAATTTTCGATCAGCGCTTTTCCGTCGACAACACAAGAAGAAATATCCGCATCATTTGCTTTCGCACCGATTGTGTTGATTTCACGATGCATCTCCTGAATTAAAAAATCGAGTTTACGCCCAACCGGTTCTTTGGAAAAAAACAGGCCTTCGTATTGTTTGGTGTGACTTTTAAGACGAATGACTTCCTCCGTGATATCCATTTTATCAACCGCCAAATTTGTTTCCATATTTCCGTTCCCCGGATTGGAAACAAAAACATTCCGCCGCTGTTTTGAATTTTGCAAAGAACGTTTTTCAATTTTATCAAGAAGGTGCCGCAATATTTTCAGGCGTTTTTTTTGGTCGGCGGTAATGTGTGCCCCTTCTTTCATACGCATTTTTTCTACCTGATTAATAAGTTGAAACAATAATTTCTGAATATCTCTCCAGTGTGAAAGATAATTTCCCTCTTTTTCCTGCGTATGAATAAAAGGTTCCACTCCCATCAAAGAGAGAAGATCCGCATTGGAGACAAGTTTCAACAATTTTTGAAGACGGGTGATAGCTTTCTGATAACGTTTTGCGAGATCCACATCCAGAACAAGTTCTGCCTCACCAAATACAGGAGTTAACTCTCTCAAAAATAATTCGATTTTACCACGGCTCAATCTTTTTTGGAGATGCTCTTTGAGGTTTGTTTCGAGCGAACCCATGCGCGGTGGAATGCGCAAAGAAATATCACAGTAACGATGATTAGTTGTCTTAAGTTCGATATACAAACGACCCCGCCCCACTTTTCCCGAAGCCGCTCCATAGCCTGTCATTGATTTCATAATATCGGGGGGAGCATTTTTACTCCGCATCCGCCGATAATACATGGCGAATACTTCGCGGTCCGGCAAAGCCTGACCTTGACTCGCTACGCTCCTTCCCCCCGCACCCCTTTCTCTCGGACCGACAAAGCCGGATCCTCGCTCACATTTTCTTATCCCTCGAAAATAATTTTTGTTTCGCCCAATTCGATTGTATCTCCCTTTTTTAAAAGACGGGATTCGATTTCTTCCGCGTTAACAAATGTTCCATTTTTGCTGACGAGATCCAGAATGCCGATGCCAATATCATCAAAGAAAATCATCGCATGAAGACGCGAAAGCGTTTGGTCTTTGAGCACTACATCGGGCGCGCGTTTGAAAGCCCCAAGTTGATCCGCATGTGCCGCTTCCTGAGTTGCCTGAGGTTTGCGAAATTGTTGCGAGATATATTGCAAAACAAGACTTTTTGTTTCTTCATCCAACGAAAGGGCCCAATCAACATTCAAAACAGTTGTCTTGGTTGTGTCTTGAGAAGAACGCCCAATGGCGCGACACGTCCCCGATTTCAAATCGAAAGTCATGGATTCATCCGGACCTTGCACCACGCGAAAAATAACGTTCTTCCCGAAAGCTTGTTGTGGTGCGCCTTTGGCGGCCTGCGGTGTTGTTCTGGTTTGTGGTGCTGTTCTCGCTTGCGGCACAGACACAGGAGCGGCGGCGGTCTTTTGTGGAACACCAGCTCCACGCATATCGGAAGCTTCTTCCACCAACATGACAGGAATTCCTTCCCGCACTGGAAATTTGAGAAGACAGTGATGACAAAGCAGACCACGCCCCCCTTCTACCTGCGCCAGCCGGGACTTGCACTGGGGGCAGACAAGAATCTCCAATAATTTGGACGAAAGGGACATGGACTGTTTTTTTGGGTCCTACTTTTTCGCCGGATGCGCGTTATATTCTTTGATCACATCGGGGGTAATATCTTTTGCACCCGAAGTGAACAAAACCCCACCCTGCGATCTTTCCAAAATAAGGGTGTAACCATCTTTTTGACCGATGGTCTGAACCACCGATTGCAATCCGGTTAAAATTTTCTTGAGTGATTCTGTTTTTGCGCTCGCCAATTCCTGCTCAAAACCGGCCCATTTTTGTTCCACTTCCATCAACTTCTTTTGAAGAGCCTGTTTTTTATCTTCCAAAGCCTGTCCGCTCAACACGAGACGTTGTTTGTCGAAATCCTGTTTCATGGTTTCCAGTTCTCCTTTCAGGATGTCAAACTTCTTTTTCTTTTCGGTCAAAGAAGCATTGAGCTGGGCTTCTGCTTTTTTTCCATCTTCAGTTTCATTGATTGCTTTTTGAAAATCAACAACGGCGATTTTGAATGCCGGTGTATTTTCCGCATAAAGCGTTGTGACAACGCCGAGACTCAACACCCCCAAAGTGACGAGTAAGAGAGATTTCTTGAACATTTTTCCTTCCTTTCTTAAAGTTGATTGAGAGCCGGCCTTATAACATCCCTTTCAAGAAAAACAAGGAATTTTGCTTTGCTTTCACACAAGTGTCGGACACTTACGAAGGCGCATGAGCTCTGCCATCAAAATACCGCCCGCGACAGAGACATTAAAAGAGTCCAGCACCCCTTCCATGGGAATGGTGACCAACGCATCACAGTTTTCCCGGACAAGTCGGCGTAACCCTCGTCCTTCACTTCCCAACACAAGAGCGATTGGGAATTTTGGTTGGATCTTAAAAATAGATTGTCCCTCTCCACCCGCGGCTCCCCATATTAAAAACCCATTTTCTTTCAAATAGTTAATCACATTTACCAGATTCACCTCTTGAACGATCGGAAGATATTCTTGCGCTCCTGAAGCCGCCTTACAAACGGTGTGCGTAACCAATACTTGGCGATGCTTGAGCAAAACAAGTCCGGAAGCTCCGCAAAGATGCGCGGTCCGGATTAAAGCACCCACATTATGAGGGTCTTGAATCTCATCCAAAAGAACCAAAAATCCCCCTTTTGGATCCTCTTTGGCTTTGTTGGCTACCGACTCCAGATCGGCATATTGAAAAATGCTTACTTCCGCCGCAATCCCCTGATGATCTTCCGAACCTGAAATTTGTCTTATTTTATCGCCGAAACATTCCGACACCGGAATTTTTCTGGTTTGAATCATCTGACGCAACTCTTCCGCTTTGGTATCGCGCGACTGAATCCCCCAATAAACGCGCAAAAATTTTCTTTTGCCCGCGCGTAGCATTTCAAAAACGGTGTTGCGTCCACACAGAATCTCTGTATTTTGCTTCGTTCTCATTTATGCTTCCTATTATCAATATCACTCCGAAAGGGGTTCAGTGGTTT
>JACRBV010000040.1 GCA_016213065.1 Deltaproteobacteria bacterium | reverse complement strand
GGGAGGCTCCAAAGGATTAGCAGTTGGATGGGTATAAGCGAGACCATATAAATCGAAAGTGGATTTTCTTATGTATTTATCCCAGAATGTGGATAAGGTTGTGGATAATTTTTCTCCGTCAGAAGCCCTTTGTGAAACCCTTAAAGAGCTGTTAAGGTCCAAAGTAAGCCAACTCAATTACAATAACTGGTTTAAACCGATTGTGGACGGTCGTTTGGATGGGGGTAACTTTGTCATGACCGTCCCCAACAAATTTATCGCCGACTGGATTACCGACTATTATATTGAGCTTCTGGAAAAAGAGGTTTCAGAGCTTGTCAAACAACCCCTCAAAATTCGTTTTGATGTTGCCAAGGAAGAAGGAGAAGTCGTTCAAACAGCGGTCGCAATGACTGTTATCGAAAGATCACCGGTTGTAACAAACGCGGTTTCGGTCCGTCCCCCACAACAAGCCATTTTAAATCCCAAGTATAATTTTGAAAGTTTCGTGGTGGGAAGCGGAAACCAGCTGGCGCATGCCGCCGCCAAGTCCGTCGCCGATCTCCCGGGGGGGCATTACAACCCTCTCTATTTATATGGAGGGGTGGGCTTGGGTAAAACCCATTTATTAAATGCCGTTGGTCTTTTCCTCGTCAAAAAAAATCCCGATTTCAAAATTATTTATGTGAGTTCTGAAAGATTCATGAATGAATTCATCAATGGTGTTCGCCACGACAAGATGTTGGAGTTCCGGAAAAAATATCGGGAGTCGTGTGACATGCTTTTAATTGACGATATTCAGTTTTTGGGGGGTAAAGAGGGAACGCAGGATGAATTTTTTCATACCTTCAACGTTCTTTACGAATCGCAACGTCAAATTATTGTCACCAGCGACAAAATGCCGAAGGAGATTGCGGGGCTTGAAGAGCGACTTCGTTCCCGTTTTGAATGGGGATTGATCGCCGATATTCAGCCCCCCGATCTGGAAACACGTATCGCCATTCTGCGCAAAAAAGCCGAGACGGATCAGATTTATCTTAATAATGAGATCACCATGTTCTTGGCCTCCCACATAAAATCAAACGTTCGCGAATTGGAGGGGGCTCTGATTCGCCTTAACGCATTCGCCACGCTGGCAAAATGCGCCATCACGATTGATCTGGCCAAAGAAGTGTTCAAAAATATTCTTCCTTCTAATCAAAATGGGCGAACAGGGACGGCCACCATTGAAACCATTCAGGAAAAAGTGGCTCTCTATTATCAAATCAAGGTCGCCGATTTAAAATCCCCAAGAAGAATGCGCGTGCTGGCCCACCCTCGTCAGGTAGCTATGTATCTTTGTAAAAAACATTTGAAGGCTTCTTTTCCGGATATTGGCAATCGTTTCGGAGGAAAAGATCACACCACGGTCATTCATGCCTGCAGAAAAATTGAAACGCTTGCTGGCAAAGATCCAAAAACTCAAAACGAAATCTCCGATCTCGAAAAAACAATCCTTTAATAAATGCGGGGAAAAAATTGTGTGAAGTGGGTTTTGGGGTTTCGCGCAGGCAATTTTAACAAACGGGGTCTAAAGCAAAAATTGCCGAGCGATAAGCGGGCTTTGTGGGACGACCCGCAAAGAACCGCGGCCCCAAAACCCAGTTCACACAATTTTTACCCCGCATTTGTCCCGTGTTGATATTTGCTGTATAACTTGGGAATTACTGTTGACAACTATTAGAGAGGTGCCATAAGTTTTTTTACGCATGGGACAACTTCTTTTTAATCCACAAACGTTCAACCCAAAATCTTCATTAACATTACAAGAAGTTACTTTGCTTACGAACAAATCCACAGCACCTACTTCTACTTCTATTTTTTTATATATATATAATACTAAAGAAACTAAGAGATCATTTTATGGAAATTAAAATTGAAAAACGTTTTTTGAATGAAGGATTGAATTGGGTGCAGAGTGTTGTTGATCGAAAAACAACAAAGCCCATTCTGTCGAATGTGTTACTCGAAGCAAAAGGGAATACGTTGACACTCAGTGCAACGGACTTGGAAGTTGGGGTAATCGGTTCGTGGAAAGCTGAAGTAATCACACTGGGCAAAATTACAGTTCCTGCACGCGGGTTCTATGACATTGTCAAAGAACTCCCTAATCAAATTATTCAAATCACGGCGCAACCAAATCACTGGATTGAAATAAAATGTGCGAAGTCTCATTTTAAATTGGTTGGAATGGATGCCGCAGAATTTCCAGCTCTCCCCAAAAAAGGAGAAGGAAATGAATTTACTCTCGATGTTAAAACAACATTGGAGATGCTTTCCAAAGTTGATTTTGCCATGTCAACCGATGAAACGCGTTACAACCTGAACGGAATTTTAATTGAGGCCTCCGCCAGTGACGGCAAAAATATTATTCGTTTCGTAGCAACAGACGGTCATCGTCTTTCTCTCTCCGAAAGAACCATCGATAAAAAACTTCCATTAAATCAGGGCGTTTTGTTTCCCCAAAAAGGGGTAACGGAATTAAAACGCCTTGTGGATGGAAAAGAAGGGGATATCTACTTCTGGGTTGGGGATAAACACGCAGTTATCAACAAAGATGAAAAAACCTTGATGGTAAGCTTGATTGACGGACAATTTCCGCCTTATACACACGTTATCCCCAAGAATCATAAGAAAGTTTTATCAACTCCCCGCGCTGAATTGTTGCAGTCTCTTAAAAGAGTTTCCGTTGTAACGAATGACCGTTCTAGAGGAGTGAAGTTCATTGTCTCTCCGGGGAATTTGGAAATCAGTGCAAATAATCCCGATTTGGGAGAAGCCAAAGAAGAAATGGTGGTGCAATATAAAGGATCCACATTTTCAATCGGCTTTAACGCCACCTATTTTTTGGACTGCCTCTCTATTTTGGAGGATGAACAGGTTGTTCTTCAACTCAACGACGAGGTCTCTCCCTGTCTGATCCAGTCTGAGTTTGACCGTGGTTTTACCCACGTCATTATGCCTATGAGATTGTAAGAGTGGGGTCAATTCGTGCATCTTCAAAAAATTAGACTCAAAAATTTCCGCAACATTCCCTTGCTTGGGTTGGATTTTCATCCCCAATGCAACATTTTTGTCGGTCCCAACGCACAGGGAAAGACAAACATTCTGGAAAGTATCTATTTTTTGGCCTTCGGAAGATCTTTCCGACTTCAAGATTATAAACCCCTCATTCAATGGGGTTTCACCGAAGCGTTTGTAAAAGCCTCGGTTTTGCAATCGGCCGGAAGTGAAGAGAGAGAAGCGCACCTTAATCCGGAGAAAAAGAGATTTTCGAAAAACGGAAAGGGATCGACTCCCAACCAATTCAAATCAATGCCCATCGTTCTTTTTGCCCCTGAAGAGATTCTCCTTTTGAAAGAAGCGCCGCAAGCAAGGCGCGATTACATGGACGGATTGATCTCCAAAATCTCCCCAACCTATGGGGACCATTTGAGGCGATACAAAAGAGCCCTTTCACAGAGAAATAGATTGTTAAAAGACGAGTTTTTAACGCGGGAAGAAAAAGAGAAACAGATCATATTGTGGGAAACGCCGATGTTTGAAGAGGCCAAACACCTTATTAAAGAGAGGGGACTCTGGATACAGCGGCTCAACGAAATTTTGGAACCGCAGTATGCCGCCATCAGCGGCGATCTTAAAAAGGCCCAGTTTATTTATGAGCCGAACACAAAAACGGAAAATTATCAGGAATATCAGGAAAAGAGGCGCGCCGATGAATTGGAACGAAGAATTTCTTTGGTGGGTCCTCACCGAGATGATTTCAACGCCGATCTACAGTCGAAAAAGATTCAGGACTCTGGTTCTCAAGGAGAAATGCGGACTTTTACATTGGCCCTCAAACTTTCCGAAATAGAACTCTTTGAAAGAATTTTGGGCGAATCACCGATATTATTGTTGGATGATGTGATGTCCGAACTCGATAAAAATAGAAACGAACACCTTTTTAAAGTCCTCCAAAATTTCAAAGGTCAGGTATTCGCCACCGCCACATCAATCGATCTATTTCCAACAGGAGTTTTAAAAGAATATTTCTCGTGGAAATTGAATGATGGAAAAATTGCGTGAAGGGGGTCTTGGGGTTTCGCGCAGGCAATTTTAACAAACGGGATATAAAGCCAAAATTGCCGAGCGATAAGCGGGCTTTGCGGGACGACCCGCAAAGAACCGCGGCCCCAAGACCCCCTTCACGCAATTTTTCCATCATAATTGTTTAATCCCTCTTTACTTTTGATTGAAGCTTTGTTAAACGTTTCGCCTTCAAAATCAAATATTTATGGCAACTGAAGCCCTTCAAACGGACAAAAAAACGGCGAAAGAACCCCCCTCAAAGGATATTCCCAAGGGGGGGCATAGTTATGATGCCTCCAGCATTAAAGTTTTAGCGGGTCTTGAGGCCGTTCGCAAACGTCCCGCCATGTATATCGGCTCCACAGGCGCCTCTGGCCTTCATCATTTGGTCTATGAAGTGGTTGATAACAGTTGCGATGAATTTTTGGCCGGCTTTTGCACCGAAATTAATGTTTTTATCCACATGGACAACAGTATTACCGTCATTGATAACGGTCGCGGCATTCCAACCGGTATTCATGAAACCGAAAAAGTTTCCGCGGCCGAAGTAGTGATGACCAAACTCCACGCCGGTGGAAAATTTGAAAACAGTGCTTACAAAGTTTCAGGCGGATTGCATGGTGTGGGTGTTTCCTGCGTGAATGCCCTCTCTGAAGTGCTCAAGTTGGAAATCCGTCGCGATGGGAATGTTTATTCTCAGGAATATCGAAGAGGAACGCCGGTTGCTCCGTTGAAAATTATTGGCAAGAGTGACAAGTGCGGCACAAAAGTTGTTTTCAAGGCCGACCCCGAAATTTTCACCGAAACAACTGTTTATAATTTTGATACTCTGTCGCAAAGATTGCGCGAACTTTCTTTCCTGAACCGCGGTCTCAAAATTACCATTCTGGATGAGCGGGAAAAAGACAAAGAGCACACTTTTCAGTATGAAGGCGGAATTTCCAGCTTCGTGGAATATCTGAACAAAAGAAAAACCCCGATCCACAAACCCATTTATATTGAATCCACCAAAGACAAAGTGCAGGTGGAAATCGCCCTTCAATGGAACGATGGATATCAGGAAAACATTTTTTCTTTTGCAAACAACATCAACACGCGCGACGGGGGAACTCATCTCACGGGTTTCAAATCGGCGCTGACGCGCGCAATCAATCAATACGCAACGAGTAATGAACTGTTGAAAAAAATGAAGGAGAGTCCGGAGGGGGAAGACGTGCGCGAAGGATTAACCGCCGTGATTTCGGTAAAACTCCCCAATCCGCAATTTGAAGGGCAAACAAAAGGTAAATTGGGAAATTCGGAAATCGAAGGGCTTGTCAAACAGGTGGTCTATGAAAGATTGACTGATTATTTTGCGAAGCACGGACCCGACGCCAGAAAAATTATTAACAAAGTCATTGAAGCGGCCATGGCGCGTGAAGCCGCAAGACAAGCGCGCAATTTGGTGCGCAGAAAAAGCGCGTTGGAAAGCAGTGCGCTCCCCGGAAAATTAGCCGACTGCCAAGAAAGAGATCCCGCGCAAAGTGAGTTGTATATCGTGGAAGGAGATTCGGCCGGAGGTAGTGCAAAACAAGGTCGTGACCGCAGATTTCAGGCCATTCTTCCGCTTAAAGGAAAAATTCTTAATGTGGAGAAGGCGCGCTTTGATAAAATGCTTTCTTCCGAAGAAATTCGCACGATCATTACCGCTTTGGGAACGTCCATTGGTGAAAAAGAATTCGATATCAACAAACTCCGTTATCAATCCATCATTTTGTTGGCCGATGCCGACGTTGACGGTTCTCACATTCGCACACTGCTTCTCACTTTTTTTTATCGCCAAATGCCGTCGATCATTGAACGCGGTTATCTCTACATCGGACAGCCGCCCCTTTATCGTGTGCAAAAAGGAAAATCCGAAAAATATCTGAAAGATAATGCGGCGCTCGAAGATCATTTGATTGAACTCGGTGTGGAGGGAATTAAACTCAAGGCAAAGGGAAAAACTCAGGAAATTTCGGGAAAAAATTTATCGACTCTCACCAAAAAATTGATTCGCTTCACCAATATCTTGGATCTCACTCGCGCCAAAAGCGATCCGCGTGTTGTTGAAGCGATTGTGACTTCCGCAAATTTCGAGGCAAAACTTTTAAAGGAAGATGGATCAAAGCTGGATGTTGAACTGGATAAGGTATCCGCCTATTTCAAAAAGAAGTACCCCGAAATTAGCGATTTCAAAGTTGAGGTGGAGGAAGACCCCGAACATTTAAGCCACAAAATTATTTACGAAACCAACACGAATGGTTTATCCAAAAAAACGGTGGTGAATGTGGAATTTTTGGATTCTCCGGAATTTCAGGAACTCAAAAAACTTCAAACAGGTTTTCGTGAAATTGGAAACGCCCCCTTTACATTAAGTCACGATGGAGAAGAAAAAACATTCGAAGACCTTCTCCAAGCGAAAGAATATGTGCTCGAAGAGGGCCGCAAAGGTCAATATATCCAACGCTATAAAGGTCTTGGTGAAATGAATCCGACTCAGCTTTGGGAAACCACGCTTAATCCGCTTACCCGTCGTCTTTTTCAGGTAAAAATTGAAGACGCCGTCGAAGCCGACGCCATTTTTTCCGTGTTGATGGGAGACCAAGTCGAACCTCGCAGAGAATTCATCGAAAAAAACGCCCTCCGCGTCAGGAATTTGGATATTTAAATATATTCCCACATTTTCTGCCAAGGAATGGCAAGGAAATTTCCGAATTTTTGTGCCACGGATGTCTGGCAGACAAGAAGTGCTGTTTTACATCCATATTTTTCGCGGAAAACATCCAAACCTTTAAAATCTGCCGCAACGGGTTTGTCTGTTGCTTTTATTTCAACCGCAATTCTGCCGCCATCTTTTTCAATAATAAGATCAACCTCATGGTCCTGCTTGGAACGCCAATGGGATAATGGTGCCTTGTGCTGAAGGTGACACATGATTTCCTGAATAATAAAATGTTCGAACAGCACGCCCATTTGAAGTTGCAAAATCCCCTCGCTATGACCGATTGGAGCCGCCGCATTGCGCACCCCCACATCAAAAAAATAGTATTTTGGGGTTTTCAAAACGGAATCTCTTGAAGTCCCAAAAGCTTCCAAGCGATAAATGATCAGCGTGTCTTCCAAAATCTGGAAATAGTCGCGGATACTCGTATGACTAAGCCCCACCTGATTTGAAATTTTTGTATGATTCGGCGATGTGCCCGACTCAAGAGCGGCAAGCCTCAAAAATTTGGTAAATTTCGGCAAATTTCGCACAACCGCTTCCATTTTGATTTCTTCGTCCAGATAAAGGTGAGCATAAGAGGCCAGCAATTCTTCTTTTTGTTTTAAATCCACTTTAGAAACAATCCCCGGAAGAAAACCAAAAAGGAGATGGCCTTTAAAATTGTCTGGCTTTTGAATTAAACCACATTCTTGCCACGACAAGGGCGAGAGATATTCAAGAAAAATTCTTCCGGGAAGCCAATTGGTTCCCATCCGTTTCATTTTTCTTGCCGAAGAGCCGCAGGCGGCAAGGACGATTTTTTTTTGGTCAATCAAAAATTGCAGGACATCCATCACTTTTGGTATTTTTTGAATTTCATCGATCAGTAAACAGATTGGCTTTTCTTTTCTTTTTGCCTCGACCGCCCTCAAAATAACTTCGGGGTCTGATTCGATAATCTCCCTTTGGGAAGGAAGTTGAAAATAATAGCGAAGCTGTTCTTCTTCTGGAATGGCATCGAAAATGTTGGCCAAGATAGTTGACTTCCCGGTTTGCCTTGGACCAAGGAGAAGAAAAGAGGAGGAAGATTCTAATTTTCCCTGTAATTCCAGCTGTTTAAATCTATTGAAAGTTATAGTTTCAATTTCAGCCATATTTTGAAACTAGCACTTTCAGTAGTTCTTAGCAATTATCCAATCTTCATCGACTTTAGAAATTCTTGGAAGGGTTTGTAGTAGGTGTCGAATTGATCGGCGGGGAAACTGGCGGTCATGTTGATGGCCATTTGTCCCTTTAACAGAGTCACTTGCACCTGTTTTACAATTTGGCCCGGTTGGATGTGAGAGAGGTCTTGCCCCTTGTCTTTCCCCACCATTTTGGCCATTTGAGAGACGTCCCACTGGCAAACCATCATCTTTCCGCGCACGCCGCTGACCACCAAATCCTTTTCGTTGGAAATTTTGAGGTCCTGAATGCCTCTTTTTTGGATCGATTCCTTGATCTTGACGAAATACTCTGCTAACTCGAGCGGTTGCGGTAGGAATTCTTTTGTTAAAATAACGTTTGGTTTGACTCTCTTGTCTGTGGAGGGAAGTGTTAAGGTGAGCATCCCTTGGCAACTCCAATCATCAGGGATGTCAGCAGAAAGACCAGCTAAATTAATGTTCGTCATAGGGGGGGATATAAACACAACCATGGAATCACGTCAATTTATCGTTAATGTAGGAGAGTCGGGCCACCGGATAGATCGGTGGCTTACACAGAAAATGCCAAACCTCTCGCGCGGGCAGATCAAGCATCTGCTCGATCACGGCAAGGTGTTGGTCAACCATCGGCGCGTTTTGATTGCCGGATGGGAGTTGGAATCCAATGATGCGGTGGAAGTGCGAATTCCGGATGGAGGTGTGCCGGAAGTTCATGAGCCAGCGTCATTGCGAGCCCCACAGGGGCGAAGCAATCTTCCACGAAGACAGGAGGAGATTGCCACGGTCCCTGCGGGACCTCGCAATGACAAAAGAATAGAGCGCGTTTCTCCTGAGAGTATCGTCAGCAGTGCAAAAAGATTTCTCGAAGTTCTTTATGAAGACCGCGATATTATTGTCGTCAATAAACCCGCAGGCGTTTTGACCGAACCAAAGGGAGATTCTCCACACGATCATCTTTTGGGAATGATCAAAGGGTATTTAAAGAGAAAACATAAAGAATCCCGCGGCTCGTATATAAAATTATTGCATCGTCTGGATAAAGATACTTCCGGGGTGATCGTCGCGGCGAAATCAAAAGTGGGCGAACAACTCGAAGACCAATTTCGCGGTCACCGCATTGAAAGAAATTATATTGCCATTGTAGAAGGACGCGTTGATCAAGAGGAAGGTGTAATTGATCTTCCGCTGGAAAAAGGAGAATTCGAAGGAGGAAAAAAATCACGCGTGGCGCACAATAAAGGAGAAGGCAAAGAGGCCATCACCCGCTTTCGTGTGAAAGAGCGCTATTCCAACGCAACACAGCTTTCAATTAATGTTGGAACCGGCAGAACGCACCAAGTGCGCGTTCACTTGTCCGAAAAGGGACATCCGTTGATTGGGGATCACACGTATGGAAGCAAAATACGTTTTCCAAGACACGCGCTTCACGCAACTTTGTTGGCGTTCAAACATCCGCGCACGGGAAAACAGGAACGTTTCGAAACAAAACTGCCGCAAGATTTGGAGAAATTGATCGACCAGTTAAGGGTACATCCGGAAACCGTGATAATTGGGAACCTCCCAAAACTGTCCAGATGCTAGGCGCCCGCAAACCCGCAACCGGAGCGTACCTTTAATGGTATGTGAGGATTGCGGGTTTGCGGGCAACAACGCAGATGGACAGTTTTCGGAGGTTCCCTTAAGAGGGGTATAGTCTGATGGAGACTCCAGAGCTGTCACACAATTTGCACTCCTATTATCCGGAGCTTCGCAAATGGCGTTCCACAAAAAATCTTCAAAAATCTGCTTTTTATAAAAGCATTGAACCTCAACTTTCCCAACTCTTGAATTATTATGAAGTGGGACACTACGCGCCGCCCATCGAAAAATCACTGATTGGCGAAGGTTTCCGGGGTGTGACTTGGAATCTGGAAAGAGGTATATGCTTTGATGGGATCGCCGACATTTTAAAAAATCACCCGACACTTGGAAAAGCGGATATCTTTTTTTGTCCCGAAACCGATTTGGGCATGGCCAGATCCCAAAACAGAAATGTTTCACGGGAATTGGCGAAAGCGCTTCAGTTAAATTATATTTTCGTTCCGGCCTATCTTAATTTGGACAAGGGAAATGGAATGGAAAGGGATGTGGACGGAGAAAATAGTTTGGGTCTTCACGGAAATTCCATTTTTTCAAGATGGCCGATTCAAAATTCAAGAGCCATTCGTCTCATGAATTGCAAAGACAAAATGCGTGGGAGAGAAAAAAGACTTGGGAGCCAACAGGCCGTAGTGGTTGATTTAATACTTCCCTCCGGTCCTCTAAGAGCGGTGACTCTTCACTTGGACGCGCACTCTTCCCAGCGCCAGCGTTATCATCAAACCAAAACAATTCTGGATTTTCTGGCAAAAGAAAATTTTAAAGGGCCTACTTTGATTGGTGGGGACTGGAACACCTCCACTTATCACGCAAGCCATGTCTTTTTTACTTTCTTCAGTTTTTTGCGAAAAGTGGCGATGGGACCAAAGCGTGTCGTGGAAAAACATTACAATCATC
>JACRBV010000039.1 GCA_016213065.1 Deltaproteobacteria bacterium | reverse complement strand
CGCACACCTTGTCAAAATATACAACCCCATGCCACCGTAGCACCGCTTCCGGTCTCTCGCCTCCCGCCTATCATCAGTGATTGCCAAACATCGGAAACCACACCTACTAATTTTTTGTCGGAGGTAAAACTGAGGGATTACTGATGAGTTTAAGGTTTTTTGTCAGCCAAATGTGCCGACCCACAGGAAAATTTTTAGGAGGCTATTTTGCGAACTTGTTTGGAGTTATCAAAGTTTTAATGATAAGTGGAGGCATGATATCTACTCTTAGTCTTTGGTGGATGAAAAAAACGAGACCTAATTTTATCTTAAAGCGTTTTTGAAAATTGTTTTTGTTGGGGTTGGAGGTAGGCGTCGAAGAGCATGGCTATATTTCTTAGGAAAATGCGCCCAAGTGGGGTGACGCGGATTTTTTCTGAATTTAAACAAATGAGTTGATCCTTTTCCAAGGGTGGAAGTTTTTCTAGCTCTTTTTTGAAATAAACGTCAAAGGGAATATCAAAAGTTTTTTCGAACGCTTTTTTGTCAACACACTGATGGCACATCAATTCGCGAATCACCCATTCTCTTTTCAAATCATCCGCATTCAGAAACATGCCTCTTTGCGTTGCCAAACCCTGACTGAGCGCGAGATTTTCATAATCTTTTAATTTTTTCGCATTTTGCGCAAACGCTCCCGACAAATGGCTGATGGAAGTGACTCCCATGCCAATCATGTCGCAAAAAGATTTGGTCGTGTAGCCCTGAAAATTGCGATACATGGTGCAATGAAGTTTGGCCACCGAGAGCTCGTCATTTTTCTTTGCAAAGTGATCAAGCCCGATGAATTCATATCCGTTATTTTGAAACGATTGCACCGCTTCGCAGAACATTTTCAGTTTTTGAATCGGCGTTGCCAAATCTTGATCGAAAATTTTTCTTTGATGCGCGTGCATCCACGGAACGTAGGCAAAATTAAATAGGGCGATGCGATCAGGATCAAGCACTAAAACTTTTTGTATTGTGCTTTGAAAAGTTTGGAGCGTTTGTTTTGGAAGCCCGTAGATGAGATCCATGTTGATGCTTTTAAATTTCAGTTCACGACACACTTCCACTGCGTGTCGCGTCTGCTTTTCCGGCTGAATGCGTCCTGCCAGTTTCTGCACTTCCGGTTCGAAATCCTGAACGCCGAGACTCACGCGGTTGAAACCAAGTTGACGCAAAACTTTGAGTTGTTCCTCGGTGGTGATCCTGGGATCAATTTCAACCGAAATTTCGGCATCTTTTTCGAAAACGAAATTTTGCAAAATAATGTTGTAGAGTTTTTCAATCTGTTTGGGATTCAAGTAGGTTGGTGTTCCCCCACCCCAATGTAACTGACTCACTTCTCTGGAGCCATCTGTTTTCTGGGCGACGGTTTTAATTTCATGGATCAACGCTTCCAAATAAGGTTCGGAAACTTCATGCCGTTTTGTTGCCACAACATTGCAGGCGCAAAAAGTACAGCGCTCTTCGCAAAAAGGGATATGAAAATATAAAGAGAGCGGCGTTTTCTTTTCGTTTCCTTTTTCGATTTGACGAACAAAATCGTCGGGACCAAAGGTATCATCCCAATTTGGGGCCGTGGGATAGCTGGTGTAGCGCGGACCCGCCTTGCTGTATTTGGAAACTAATGCCTCGGAGATCGTGATCTTCTCGGCATCAATGGTTGTTTGAATGTCCTTCACGGGACCGTTTGAGTATCCGTTTTTGCCATTGCCGTCAATGTCCAAGAGATTTTCAGACTTTGATTGATAAATTCCGACCGTATTATATACTGAGCTCATGAAAAAAAGAAAAATGCATAAATTGGGAAGCAAACGAAATGAAACAGCTCTTACGTGGCGCAAAGTGGGGACCAATTTCAAACAGTCGCGGGATGTTCATGAAGATCGTGGCACGCTTCAGACAAGACATGTCGGCAGAAAAAATTCCAGATAGCCCGTTTTAATATTGCACCAGACTAAAAACTTCTCTCCCCTTCAATTTGTCACGGCCGTGGAGGAAGTTAAGCTCCACAACAAAAGCGCATTCAACCACTTTGCCACCTTGTTTTTCCACCAATTCACAAGTAGCACTCGCCGTTCCACCGGTGGCTAGAAGATCATCAATGACAATAATTCTCTCATTTTCTTTGATGGAATCGATATGCATTTCGATGGTTGCGTTTCCATATTCCAGATCATAGGAAGCTTGAATAGTTTTGTAGGGCAATTTCCCAACTTTGCGGATTGGCACAAGAGCACACCCAAGGCGGTAGGCCAAAGCGGCGCCAAATAAAAAACCGCGTGATTCAATTCCAACAATAGTGTCGATTTTTTTGTCGAGATAACGTTCTCCCAAAGTGTCAATAATTTGCGCAAAGAGATGTCTATCTTGTAAAAGCGGCGTAATGTCTTTGAACAAAATACCCGGCTTTGGAAAATCGGGCACATCCCGGATTTTACTTTTAATCAATTTTGCAATGCTCATTGTCTTCTCCTTGGAAGGACCATGGACTATGGACCATAGAATAACTGCTTTTTGTTTTTAGTCTATAGTCAATGGTCCATTGTCCATAGTCTTGATTTAGTTGACGGGCAAAAAGAAAAGAGGATTTCTAGCCTTCTCCCCTTCTCTTACTTCAAAATGCAAATGGGAACCCGTTGCCCTGCCGGTTCTTCCCACCAACCCAATGACTTGTCCCCGTTTTATTTTTTGTCCCTCTTTTACATTATTTTTTTGATTATGCGCATAGGCCGTAAAAAAATCATCACGGTGACGTATCAGAATTAAATTGCCATAACCGTGCATGGAACCCGCATAAACAACCGTACCGGCATCTGCCACATGTATGGGAGTGCCGGTCACCGCTTTGATGTCCACACCGTCATGCCTTCTCCCATGGCGCACACCAAATGGGGAAATCACTGATCCATCCACAGGCCATTTAAAACGCGTGTGATCGGTATAAATTTTTGTCGAAATTTCTTTCCCTTTTTTCTTTGCTGGTTTCTTTTCGATATTTTTTGCAATTTTTTCTTCAAAAGGCAATTTTTTATAACGGCGCTCGCGTCGTGGTGGAATGTAGAGTTTTTCTCCGGGGGTTAAAGCATGATCCACATTCTGCACATTGTTTTCCTCGGCCAAATCCTGCAAATCAACGCCATAAGATTTTGCAATCCAGAGAAGATTTTCTCCTTTGCGCACTTTATGAAAAACGCCATGGGCATCATAGGATGTGGCGCAACTGAATAAGAAGCAAGAAACAAAGAAGCAGAGAAGCAAAGAAATAACTCTTTTTTCTCTGCTTCTTGCCTCTCTGCTTCTTGCTTCTTTGCCTCTCTGCCTCTCTCTTCTATTCACCCTTCCACCCTTCCTTCCCAATCAGCTTTACAAACCGGCAATCCGACAAAACAAATGTTGCCCACTCTCCGTTTATTTTTTTTAATAAATACATTTTTTGACTCTCCGTTGAACCAACCGGTATCAGCAAGCGCCCCCCCTCTGCAACCTGAAGTTTCAATGCCGATGGGATCTCCGGCCCTCCGGCTGTAACAATAATGGCATCGAAAGGAGCTTCTTCGGGCCAACCCAAAGTTCCATCTCCGATACGAAACTCGATATTTTTATAACCGAAACGATATAAAATTTTTCGTGCGGTAACGGATAAATCTTTCAAACGTTCAATGGTGTAAACTTTTTTTGCCAGCTCCGCAAGAATCGCCGTTTGATATCCGGAACCTGTTCCAATTTCCAATACTTTTTCATGACCTTTCAACTCCAAGGCTTGCGTCATCATCCCAACAATTAAAGGTTGGGAAATGGTTTGCCCGGAACCAATGGTCATGGGACGATCTTGATAAGCCTGATCTTCCAGACCCTTCTCAACAAAACGGTGCCTCGGAATTTTTCCCATGGCCTTCAGAATACGCGGGTCGCAGACACCCCCGGGAATCAATTGCTGTTCAATCATTCTTTTGCGCGCAACACTGTACTCTTTTATAATTTCCACTTGCGTAATGTGTCCAAGAATTCGTGGTCGGTTATGTTGACTTTAATGGGTGTGATGGAAATGTAATTGGCCAAAAGCGCGTTGCAATCGGAACCGGAAATATTTTCAAAATCAAACTGGTCCCCACCGATCCAGTAATATTTTTTGCCGCGCGGATCAATTCTCTCGGCGATAATATCCCCATAATTGCGTTTTCCCTGTTTGGTAAATTGATGCCCCTTAATCTGTTTTAAAAAAAGATTGGGGATATTAACATTCAAAATCACACCGGGAGGAAGCCCCTCTTTCAAAACTTTTTTCGCAAGCCGCACGGCAAATTGAGCCGCACCGGAAAAATTATAATGATCCCGTCCCATCAAAGAAAGCGCAATAGAGGGAATCCCCATAATGCCCCCCTCAACCGCCGCGGAAACGGTGCCGGAATAATGGACATCTTCACCCAGATTGGCTCCTTTGTTAATACCCGAAACAATCAGATCGGGCGGGCGTGTCAAAATTTCTTTGACACCAAGGGTG
>JACRBV010000038.1 GCA_016213065.1 Deltaproteobacteria bacterium | reverse complement strand
TCGGGGAGACGCACCCCAAGCGGCTGGCAGGACCCGCATTTTCCACCACACCTTTTAAAGCTTCGCAAAATATTTCCGGTTTGACACATTGTTCAGGTAAAAGAATTTTTGCAACGTGTCCTTTTTCAAATTGATAGGCGGCACCAAAAACTTCTCCGCGTTTTGCATCTAAAATTACGGAAACAGGCCAATGGCTTAGCGCACCATTATGGGCCAACGCAAGCAGAGAGGAAACCCCCACCACAGGCAAATGATGAACGTGGGCAAACCCTTTGAGGGTCACAAGACCAATTCTCAAACCCGTGAAAGAGCCGGGGCCAATCGTCAATGCCAGTCCATCCAAATCGGATATTTTCCAACCCGTTTTTTCAAAAAGAACGGAAAGTGCGGGCAAAAGACGTTCGGTATGTGTTGCTTCCACATTCAGTTGCATTTCAGCAACAAGATGAGGTCCCTCCACAAGTGCAATGGAGCCCATTCTGGTTGAGGTATCGATGGCGAGAATTTTCATCATAAATGGAGGTCATCCTGAACCCTTCGCCACCATTGTCATCCTGAGCCCGAACAGATTCTTCGCTTCGCTCAGAATGACAAAGCGAAGGGCTCAGAATGACAATCTTCAATGAAAAAAGAGGCGTTTCAAATCATTGAATGTAACGAGCAAAATTAAAGTCAGCAACAAAACAAGTCCCGTCTGCTGGGCAATGATCCGTATTTTTAAACTTAGAGGGCGTTTGCGGACGGCTTCAATCATAAAAAAGAGAAGGTGTCCTCCGTCGAGCATCGGGATCGGTAAAATATTTAAAACTGCAAGTTGGATACTCAAAAAAGCGGTGAAATAAAGAAAATCAGCCACACCGGAAGCCGCCGCCTTTGACAAAGAATAGGCAATCTGGACGGGCCCGCCTAAATTTTTGTAGGAGAGTTCAAAAGTTACAAGTTTTTTCAACACCTGAAAGGTCAGAAGAATATTTCTAATGTTTGTTTTGCAACCGGCCTCTATCGCTCCAAGGAAAGAATAGTGACGTATCTGCAAAGGCCCCATTTCCATGGTCTCAGGACCTTTGATCCCCAACATCCAGCGTTTTGCTTCCGCATCCCATTTCGGTTGGATGGTTAAATTTTGTCTCACTTCTTTTATAGGGGCTCGCGTCGCCCCCTCCAACGGCAAAGCCGTTGGAGCCGCCCCCTCGCGTTCGCTTTGCTCACTTCGCAAAACTCGCAAAACTTCAATCTGAATTGCTTCTCCCTGATGGACATTCACGGCATGAATCAATCCATCCCAACTGTCAATGGGTTGTCCTCCAACAAGGGTGATTTGATCCCCTGCTTGAAGGTGGGCGTCAGCGGCAGGACTTTCTGGCATAATTTCTTTGACGATGGCAGAAGGCGCTTTCCCGAAATATTTTTCAATGCCAAGGTAGGAACCCTCCCCTCCCGGCAGTGTTGCTGTTTCGACAACAATTTCTTTTTTGGTCCGTGGTCCATGGTCCATAATCCACGGTCCTCTCTCAATTTCCAGATTGAGCGTTTTGTTTGGTGCCGTAATGGCAATGGCCTCCAGAAGCCCTTCCCACGTTGCGACGGACTTTCCATCGAACGCAACAATAAGATCTCCGATACCGAGACCCGATTTCTCGGCGGGAGAACCGGGCAAAACGCGCTCGATAACCGGCGGCTCTTTAAAAAATGCGGGCTCCTGTTTTCCGATCAGGAAGACAAGTGGCATCACAATAAAACTCAACAAAAGATTCATGAAAGGCCCGGCCATGACAATAGCCGATCTGGCTTTGACCGATTTGTTGACAAAGGCGGTTTTGTCATCGGGGGAAACCTGCGATTCGTCTTCATCCCCCTTCATTTTGACAAAGCCACCCAAAGGAATGAGCGAAATGCAAAAATCGGTGCCTTTGGAGTCAATTAGCCCCGAAGGGGCGTTGAGGGGGAGGCTCTGCCGGCTTTGCCGGCGGAGGGAGCGACGCAAGCCCCTGTAATGAAAACCGAAAATTTTGGGACCGAATCCGATTGAGAATTTTTCGATTGCCACACCCCTGCGTCTGGCAATCCAAAAATGACCGAACTCATGAACTAAAACCAGAATTCCAAAAGCAATAATGAAGGAAAGAATGGATGTTATCATTTTAAAGTTTGTTGACGAGGACCTCGGCGGTTTCTCTTCCCCACTGATCAGCAGCCAAAACATCGTCCAGAGAATTTAAAGGTGTGGGTTGATGTTGATTGAGTACCTCTTCCACGAGTCGAGGAATTCCAATAAAAGAGATGCGGCGTTTTAAAAAAGAGGCAACGGCCACTTCATTCGCCGCGTTCAAAACACAAGGACAGGTTTGTCCCATCTCCAACGCTTGTCTTGCCAAACTCAAACAGGGAAAGCGCTTCGTGTCGGGCTCTTCAAAAGTTAAAGGAGAACTCGTGATCAAATTAAGAGGTCTTACATCGGTGGAAATTCGTTCCGGATAGGACAAGGCATAGGCAATCGGAACGCGCATATCCGGAGGGCCTAGTTGTGCCAGTACCGAGCCATCAATATATTCCACAAGTGAATGAACAATGCTTTGCGGATGAACTTTCACCGTAATTTTTTCAGGAGGAAGAGAAAAAAGCCAGTGTGCCTCGATCACTTCCAATCCTTTGTTCATTAACGTGGCGGAATCGACCGTAATTTTTTCGCCCATGCTCCAATTCGGATGTTTCAAAGCCGACTCCACGGTCACATTTAACAAGTCCTGTAACGGGAGATTGCGAAACGGTCCACCGGAAGCCGTCAAAATAATTCGCAAAACTTCCTCTGCTTTTCCTTCCAACACCTGATGAATGGCGCTGTGTTCGCTATCTACCGGAAGAAGACGGCCGTGATAGGTTTCCACGCAGTCGGTCATGACTTTTCCGGCCGCGACCAGTGATTCTTTATTGGCAAGGGCCACCGTTTTGCCCGCTTTCAACGCGGCGTAAGTTGGTTTCAAACCGGCTGTGCCAACGATGGCTGATAAAACAATATCGGCCTCGGGAAGAGTCGCAAGTCTTAGGATATCTTCTTCTCCCCAGCCAATTTTACCGAACATGTGGTCTTTGAGTCTGTCTGCCAAAGCTTCCGCGGTTCCCTTCTCGCGCACAACAACCCATTCGGGTTGAAATGCTTCCACCTGTTCCGCCAATTTTTTAATGTTTGTCCCCGCGACCAAACCTAAGACCTTAAATTTGTCCGGGTGCTGGCGGATGACATCCAAAGTATTGGTGCCGATAGATCCCGTGGAGCCAAGAATGACGACTTTTTTCATGGGGCGCCTGTATACCAGAGAAGGAAATAAAAGAAAGAGGGAACAAAAATTAAGGCGTCGAGGCGATCCAGTGCTCCGCCGTGTCCCGGAATTAAATGACTTGCATCTTTCACTCCAGCACTTCTTTTAATCAGCGACTCAAAGAGGTCTCCCAGTGCGGCCACAATGCTGATGGAAGCTCCGATAATAATGAGATGCCACCAACTCTGATTCCAGAAATATATTCTGCCCTGAAAAAAAAGTTGCGTGGCCAACCACAAACCAAAAACGCCGCCGCACAGTCCTCCAAAAAATCCTTCCCACGTTTTATTCGGACTGATGACCTCTGCCAGTTTATGACGGCCTATCGATTTCCCGACCAGAAAACCAAATGTGTCCGTCAAACAGGCGGGCAACAGAACCAGCAGGACCCATTCTTTTCCCAACCCTTTGAGCCAACTCCAAAAAGGAAGTGTGAGCGCCAGATAGCAGACACCCAAAATGACCGCCCCCATATCCAGAGGAGACCGATTTTTCATGCCCCAAAGAAACGTGGCAAAAACAATTGAGAGGAGACCTATAAGAAGAATTTCTCTGGAGGGAAACCACGTCATTAGCGAGGCAAAAACAAGTCCCAGAAAAAGTGTGAAAAAACGGGGCCCCTTATTTTGAAAAATGAGACTCGCATATTCCCAAAGCCCCACGCCCGTTGCGACAAGAATAACGATTTGAAAAGGAAAAAGAGGGAGAAACCAGACGGTGGCTAAAACAAGCGCGGACAAAATAATCGTCGAAATAAGTCGAAGCATTTAAAGTTGTTCACTCGTTTTTCCAAAACGGCGTTCTCTTTTGGAATATTCTTCCAGAGCTTTTGCTAATTCTGAGGGATTAAAATCGGGCCACATTGTTTTGGTGAAATATAACTCAGTGTACGCCAATTGCCACAAAAGAAAATTGCTGAGACGATGTTCGCCGCTGGTTCGAATCAATAAATCAGGATCAGGAAAATTTTTGGTGTCCAAATATTTTGAAAATGTTTCTTCTGTCACTTCATTTTGTTCTTTGTTTTCTTTCAAACAACGATTGATCCCTCGCACGAGTTCATTTCTGGCGCCATAACTTAGGGCCAGAATTAAATTGAGCTCTTTTCCATTTTTTGTCAGTTCTATCGTTTCAGCCAAAGTTTTTTGAGTGCTCGCGGGAAGTCGTTCAATGTCCCCAATCGTCTGAAGACGAATTCCATTTTTCAGCATCTTCGATTGTTTTAATTTGAGGAATTCTTCGAGCAGAAGCATCAGCATTTCAACTTCATCGGGCGGGCGGCGCCAATTTTCATCCGAGAAAGCGTAGAGAGTCAGATAGGGAATTTTTAATTCCCGAACGGCAGAGACAATATCATCCACCGTTTCAACGCCTTTGCGGTGTCCTTCAAAACGCGGCAGACCCTGCGACTTGGCCCAACGCCCATTTCCATCCATGATGATTGCGATATGTTTGGGAAGCATCTTAAACCGACATGATATCTTTTTCTTTGTGCTGAACAAGTTGATCGACCTTTTGCACATATTCATCGGTCATTTTTTGAACCCGTTCTTGTCCCTTTTTGAGTTCGTCTTCGGACAGCTCTTTCGCTTTTAAATGTTCGTTGGAATCACGGCGCACCAAACGAAGCGCCACGCGACACTCTTCCGCGTGTTTTTTGACGATCTTCACCAAATCTTTGCGGCGTTCTTCATTAAGGGGTGGAATGCTGAGCCGCACAATTTTTCCATCGTTGGAGGGATTCAGTCCCAAACTGGCTTTCTGGATCGCCTTTTCAATTTCGGAAATAATTTTTGATTCCCACGGAGCGATCGTAATCATTCTGGGCTCCGGAATGTTGAGAGTTGCCACCTGATTTAACGGTGTCAGAGTTCCATAATAATCGACTTTCACGTCATCGAGAATACTAAGAGAGGCTCTGCCGGCGCGTACTTTGCCCAGTTCCTGTTTGAAGAGAGTCAACGCCTTTTCCATGTGTACTTGTGTTTCTTTAATAATATTTTCCATAATCCATCCTTTTGGGTTTTAACGAGTTTTTGAAAAAACTCTTGTCCCTAATGGCTCTCCCAAAAGAACCTTTTTGAGATTGCCATGTTTAAACATGTTAAAAACAACGATGGGAATGTTTCCATCCATACACATCGAGACGGCGGTGGCATCCATTACCCTCAAGCTTTTCTTTAAAACATCTATATAAGTCAATGATTTAAAAAGTTTTGCCTTGGGGTTTTTTTCAGGGTCTGCATCATAAACTCCCTCCACTTTTGTGCCCTTCAAAATGACTTCCGCTTGAACTTCCCTAGCTCTCAAAGAAGCGGCCGTGTCGGTGGAAAAATAGGGATTGCCTGTCCCGCCCGCGAAAATAATGATTCTCTTTTTTTCCAAATGCCTGATCGCGCGCCTGCGAATGTAGGGTTCCGCCACTTGTTGCATTTCAATCGCGGAAAGAACACGGGTGAAGACGCCCTCTTTTTCCAAAGCATCTTGCAGGGCCATGCTGTTGATAACGGTGGCCAGCATTCCCATGTAGTCTGCCGTGGCGCGGTCCATGGATTGGGCTTGAGCGGAAAGTCCCCTGAAAATATTTCCACCACCGATCACGATGGCGATTTCCACACCCAGACTCTGAACATCTTTAATTTCTTTCGCGAGGTTTTGAATAATGGGAAGGCTCAGACCAAAACGGACTTTTGGGTCCATCAATAATTCGCCGCTTAACTTTACAAGCACCCGTTTATATTTTGATTTTGCCATAGCTCTTATTGTGTCATTCCTCGCTGTGCTTCGAATCCAATTTGTTATCAAGTCGATCCTTCACGGAGTTTACCCTGAGCACGAGCAGATTCTTCGCGGAGTTTATCCTGAGCCAAAGCAGATTCTTCGCTTCGCTCAGAATGACAAAGCGAAGGGCTCAGAATGACAATGATGGCGAAGGGTTCAGGATGACATATTCAACACTAAGCCCCAACTTGCAATCGGACAAATTTTTCTATTTTTGCTGTTGGGGCTTTCAGCTTCAGCCACTCTTTAACGCTCTTCTTTCCTTCCGGGTCTTTTACAAAAACTTGTTCTTCCAAACAGGTCTCACCATAAAATTTGTTCAATTTTCCCGCAAGGATCTTTTCCTGAATCTCAGGAGGTTTTTTGAAATCAAGAGTGGCGCTTTGAATTTCTTTTTCTTTGGCCACCACTTCTGCCGGTACTTCTTCGCGTTTAAGATAACGAGGACTCATTGCCGCCACATGCATGGCAATTTCCTTCGCGGTATCAGTTGTTAATGCACCCGAGGGGTCGGTGAGCAAAACCAGCACGCCAATTTTGGAACCCGCGTGGAGATAAAAACCAATTTTCTCCGCGTCTGTTTTTGTTTCCCAGCGCGTAAAACGCTTGACCTGCATATTCTCGCCAATCTTCGCAATGAGACCCGTTACGGATTCTTTGACAGTATCTTTTCCATTAAACGAAGTGCCAAGCAGTGCTTCCAAATTTTCAAAAGGTTTTTGACGAATGACACCCGTCAGTTTGGAAACAAAATTTTGGAAATCATCGGTTTTAACGACGAAATCGGTTTCGCAATTAACTTCCACCAGACAGCCAAGCTTCCCTGATTCATCATAATAATTTCCAAGAATTCCCTCGCTCGCCTGGCGCGATGCTTTTTGCTGGGCCACTGCCAGACCTTTTTTGCGTAACACTTCGATGGCCTGCTCCATATTTCCCTTGGCATGTTCGAGAGCTTTTTTGCAATCCATCATTCCGGCATTGGTTTTTTCGCGCAGTTCTTTGACCGCACTGGGTGTGATGTTCATAAATTATCCGTGTACGTAGGCTTTGGCTTGGGTTTTTATTTCACGCTCGGTGACAAAAGCTGTTGGTTTTTCTTCCCCCTCAGGGCGATTCTGTTCTTTCGCGAGAGCGGCTTCTCTTTTGCGCAAACCCTCTTCGCACGAATCGGCGATGGCTTTTGTAATAATTTGAATGGAGCGGATGGCGTCGTCATTGGCAGGGATGACGTAGTCAATCCCTTCCGGATCACAATTGGTGTCGACCATTGCAACCACCGGAATTTTCAAACGACGCGCCTCTTTTTTGGCAATCTCCTCATTTTTTGGATCGATGATGAACACGCAACCGGGAAGGCGTTGCATGGTTTTGATTCCACCCAGAATATGATCCAATTTGGCAATTTCTCTTTCAATGGTGAGACGTTCTTTCTTTGTGAATTTTTCGAAATCGGGAGAGGCCGCCTGTTTTTCAAGGGCTTCCATGCGGTCGATCGAGGCTTTGATTGTTTTGAAATTGGTGAGCATGCCGCCGAGCCAGCGATTGATCACATAAAACTGGCCTGTTCTTTTTGCTTCTGTTTCAATGCAAACACGCGCCTGTTTTTTGGTTCCGACAAAAAGTACCTGATTCCCCAACGCAACCGTTTCGGCTACGAAGTGACACGCTTTTTTCAAACCATTGGCTGTTTGTTCCAAATCCAGAATATGAATGCCGCCCTTGATCGAAAAAATATAGGGACGCATTCTGGGATTCCAACGACTGACTTGATGACCGAAGTGGGCTCCTGCTTCCAAGAGTTCCTGCACCGAGACTGCTGTAGACATGTTTTCTCCTTTGGTTTGGCTTTTTGTAGGGGCTGAGCGAAGCCCCTCCGAAGGCTTTGCCGTCGGAGCCTCCCCCTCTCGCAAGCTTGCTCGCTATTTATATTCTTGAAAGAAGACGGTTGCTAGCATAGCTTGGTGAAAATGCAAGTAAAAATCCCGACTATGGACCATGGACCATGGACTACAGACCAATCCTCTTCCCGTTTTTGGTCCCTAGTCCCTAGTCCATGGTCCATAGTCCTATTTCTGCTTCTTATCAGTCAAATCTCTTTCGCCAAAACTCCTCAGACCGATTGGGAATTTTACCAAAAGGATGGACATCGTTCCTCTACTTGGGATGCTTTGGTGGAGGCCGGTTTTAGTGCCTTTGATTCCAATAATTTTAATGTGGCCCTGAATTTTTTGGAAAGAGCGCGCGCTTTGGGATGCAAAGACGGACTCGTTATGTTCAAACTCGCCAATTATAAGGAGTTGCAGGGGGATCCACAGGAAGCAATTTGTCTCTTGAAAGAAGCAGAACCTCTTTTGCGAAACCGTTATGCCAAAAATCCTGCCACCCAATCGCTTGCCGAACATTTGGGAGGACTCTATTATCAGACAGGTCAATATGATCTGGCCCTTCCCCAATATCTGGAAGCGATACGCTTCGGCGGAGAAAATTTTTTAAGGCTTTACCTTGTGGGACAAATGTACCGGATGAAAAAATCGCCCAAGGAGGCCATTGCCTATTTTGAAAAAGCGGTGAAGTTTGATCCTCCGCCCACAATACCCCAGATTAAAATTTTGGCGCAAATTGAATTGATGAAACTTTATTACGACAACAAAGAAGAAGACAAGGCACTGCAAATGGTCAATCTGGTTTTGACCCAAGACCCGCAAAATCAAACCGCCCTCTCCTACCAAACCAACATCTCCGCGCGCAAAACAAAAGCCAAAGAGCGCGAAATCCTAAAAAACGTCATTGATCATCAATAAATCGGTACAAGATGTCTTTTTGTCAAAAGTGTTTTGGGTAATTTTTTCATTTCTTTTGAGGCTTGGTACACATCCATGGCCTTCTGTGCATTCAACCAAAATTCGGGAGTGGTATCAAAAGCGGCGGCCAGCTTGATGGCAAGACTTGCCGTTAAAGCTGTTCTGCTATTAACAATACGATTGATGACTTTGACATCGCACTCAATGTGATCAGCCAATTCTTTTTGGGTAAGACCCAATGGATGAAGATACTCCTCTTTCAGTATTTCTCCCGGTGAAGTCGGTTTTCTTTTCAGGCGAATCATAAAAAATTTCCTCCTTATTAGCTATCGATGATAATCCATGATGCGTACACTACACTATTCATTTATTTTGTCATTCCGGCGAAAGCCGGAATCTAGCAATTTATTTCTGGATCCCGACTGGAGCCTGCCCCGTACTACGATACGGGGTCAGGATGATGTTTTTAGAGACCGACAATACAAAAAAAGCACCCCGGCGGCTCTTTCGAGCACAACCGGGGCCTTTGGGGGAGCTTGTTAAAATGTCATCCTGAGCCGTAGGCGAAGGATCTACTTGGCATCAACAGGATTCTTCGCTTCGCTCAGAATGACAAGAGTGTTTTCGCAATGACAACCGGAATATTCTATTCAACATCACCAGAACTCCAAACACATACAGCATGCTGGCTGGGTCTAGAGGATCGTTGCCCGTCAGAGAGAAACAGCCTGTGCTTCTGCCTGTGGTAGCGTTGCCAATATTGGCCGACAAGTTACAGGTGCCACCGGCGCACATTTCCTGTTTGTCGTTCGCACCGTCACTGTCTGTGTCAGGGTTTCTTGAATCGGTTTCCAAGAGAATGTTGGGATTCTTCGCATCCTTATCGAGAATACCATTACAATTTAAGTCTTCGCCGCGAATACATTCCATGGTTCCATCCGCGCGTGGCACTGGGTTGTTACCGTCGCACAATCCGTCACCATCGGTGTCGGCACTCATCGGATTGGTATTGGCACCCGGAGAATAGGATATCTGGAGCACCACCTGCGCTGTCTTGATTTGACCATTGGCCATACGAATGGTGACCGTGCTCATCGCGGCTTTCAAAGAGGTGGCATCGGTAAGACCCAGTTCTTTGTCATCCGAGATACAATCCCCATCGGAATCGGCCTTGAGCGGATCTGTACCCAATTGTTTTTCAATTCCGTCAGAGAGATGATCTCCGTCAGAGTCAGGATTGAACGCATCCGTTTCACCAGGGTCGCGGCGACCATTTTGGTTAAGGTCTTCCACAACATCAGACAAACCATCGCCATCGCTGTCGATGCCCTTATCGACACCATTATCTGAAGGTCCAAGGCAGGAAAGGTCTGAATTTGTGGCACAACCCGGTTTTTCATCTTTATCCGAGATGATGCCATCATGATCGGTGTTTTTGGCGCAAGGATTCGAACTGTTTTTATCCATGATTCCACTGGTTCCGTATTCTTGAGAATCGGCCAGACCATCGCCATCGCTGTCTTTGGCGAGCGGGTTGGAGACCATGTCGATTCCCTCGGCTGGGAAGCCATTTCTGATGAGACCGAATACATCCGCATCTTTGGAGTAAACTCCTGTGACTTCAATACCGTCTTTGATACCATCGCCATCGGTATCGGGATTGAGCGGATTAGTTCCGATTGGTGTGATTCTGTTATTTTTCAGCATTTGAACCAGTTCTGGTTTTGTATGGCCCGGTTCAATTTTGACAAAGGTCTCGCACCCTGCTCCAGATTGGTCTCCGTAGTCTCCGGAAGCGGTTGGACTGTCACCTTTCACCTCAATGCTATCCGGCAAACCATCATCATCGGTATCAATATTAGCAGGATTGGTGTGCCATTGTTTAACTTCGACTAAATCACTGATATTATCTTCATCTGTATCCTTTTTAAGAGGATCTGTTTCTGTTGTAGATATCCCTGCGAGTCCGCGTACGGGCTCATAGATACCGTTTAATGCTAATGCGCCTGCTCCATTATCTTCCTCTCCATCTTTCAATCCATCCTGATCTCTATCCACAAAGAGCATCAAGTATTTGTTACTCAGGAAAACGCTACGCAATGCATTGCGCTGTGTATCGGTCATGCCGGAATCATCGCTTGGGTAAACATCCCCACCGGCAATTCCAAGGGCATCTTTATGGAAAGGATCCAAGTCGATGGCATCAGGTACACCGTCACCATCGGTATCTTTGCTATATGGGTTGAGAATTTTCCCGCCATTAACATCGGCACCGAAATTACATTGACCCGTCGGGTTTTCCACGCAATCTGGAATACCGTCTCTGTCAATATCGGTGCAAAGGTTGCGGATGGTTGCCGCTGATTCTTTGAAGAGGAGTGGGACATTATCTGTGTCGAGTTGTAAGGTTGTGTGGGATCCGGTCGCTCCTCCCGCAACATATTTGTCAGGGAGATTTTTGAAAATTTCGTATGGCACGCAGGTCAATTGGCAGACACTGTTCGTCATGGTTCCGGCACAAACATCATCATTAACGCCGTCTCCATTGGTGTCATCCAAGTAGGGACTTGTTTCACCTGCGTTTGATTCATAGGCACCATCAAAATTGGTTTCGGAACGAACGCTGTCATTTCTGCAAACCAAGGCCATGAGATTTTCATTAGCTCCGACGGAACGAATAAAATCATGTTCCACTGGTAAGCCGGAGAAATCGTTCTTAACACGGTAGATTCCGTACTTGGCGCCCACATCTGATTTGCCCGCGTCGATCAAAATCTGTGTACATTCTACATTGACATTATCTTTATCGCGGTAAGGGACAAGGTTACCAATACCTCCCCAGATATAGAAGTGAGCTTTGGCACCCGGGATGAAAACACGGGCGCGGTCTTCTTGATAATCTCTGAGAGAGTCATTATCACTCATATCGCTTGAAGCATTGGACTGACCGTCACCGTTCACGTCGCAAAGGTCAGCAACCGATACATGGGAACTCGGAATAATTCCATGTCCGCAGAAAGGTTGGTAAGGATCAAAGCGTTTGCTAACGCTGTCCCAACGTCTGTGGTTGATGGTTCCGCCCAAACGTTCTGCAGAGTCGGGAATACCGTCTCCATCGGTGTCGGGTTTCATCCAGCAAGAGTATTCGCCTGCATCACACTCGCAGTTTCCGTTAATGTCTTCATCACGATCGTCGATACCGTCGCCGTCACTGTCATAATGAAGTGGCGCAAGAGTTCCAATTGGTTTTGCCAATTTACACTTTTGCTGTGTTTTGTAACCAAGTCGAATGTAATCCCCACCTTGGGCCCCTGGGTTGGAGCCGCCACTGCCAGATCCGGAACCTGAGACACCACTTGCTCCGCAGTCCAGCGTTGCACCAGGAGCGGTTTCTTTAACTTCTAACAGACGGCTGGAGCCACCAATATTATTGGAGCTCAGCTCAGGAACGAGTGAGATCAACCCAATCGAAGACAAACCAAAGTCGGAAGAAGGTTTCAAAACAAAAGAGAAAGCGCCTTTGTTGTAACTGCCGCTTGTATCTACACCCATCCCGTTTGCACCGATGGGAACAATATAGCTTAAGAATTTTGCGTGTTTTTTCCCGTCGTTTGAGGAATCTGCGGCATAAACCTGAATGCGTTTAACACCGGACACACCGTCAGCAGAGCAACCCAGTGTATCACCAGAGGCAAGTTGAACAACACGTCCCTGAATTTGCCATGCCACAGGATCCGTATCGGTGCTTGTTTTTTGAATAGTATCAATGCGCACCCGCACCGGGTTTGCCGAATTGATGAACGATTCACTGCCGATGCTGAAGAGCTCAAAGTCTTGTTCCGCAGTATCGGTGGCCAAATCATCAAACAGAGCGAGTCCTG
>JACRBV010000037.1 GCA_016213065.1 Deltaproteobacteria bacterium | reverse complement strand
GTCAGCTGTCAGCGATCAGCTGTCAGTTTGTCATCCCTGCGAAGGCAGGGATCCAGTCTTTCTCAGCTTTTTTGGATTCCCGCCGGAGTTTACCCCGTACCGCGATACGGGGCGGGAATGACAAAAAGACACCGTGTAGCTTCCAAAAGCTGACCGCTGATTGCTGATTGCTGATTGCTGATTGCTGATCGCTGATCGCTGATAGCTTTTTTTATATATATTTTTCAATTTTCTCCAGCAACTCCTGTTGATGCACAAAATCGGAAAGATAATCCAACTTGTCGGTTGGATAAACTAGAACGGGTGACAGTTTATAGCGCTTGATCCATTGTTCGTAGAGTTTATTCAAACCGCGCAAATAACTTTCCGGAATTTCTTTTTCAATACCACGCCCGCGTTTGGCAATGCGTTTCTTTATCGTAGGGAGCGAACATTTCAAGTAGATAAGCAAATCCGGCGGACGAAACGCTTTCACAATCGACTGATAAAAAGTTTTATAAATCTTGAAATCTCTTTTGGAAATAAAACCCTGTTTAAAAAGATTAGTGGCAAAAATTTCGGCGTCCTCAAAAATGGTTCTGTCCTGAATGACAGTCCCTTCGCTTTTCACGAGGTCAAAATACATTTTGAATTTTTGGGATAAAAAATAAAGCTGGGAATAAAAGGCGTACGCCTTCATGTCTTTGTAAAAATCTTCAAGATAGGGATTCTTATCGTTCGGTTCGAAAAAAGGTTTGACTTGAAAATGCCGGCACAAAAATTCAACCAGACTGGACTTGCCTACTCCCATATTTCCAGCAATGGCAATATAGCGACCCGGCATAGGGCCCCATTACACTGCGTAAGTTTCTTTTTCAAGGACGCGAGCGGCAACCGTTTCTTTAATTGTTTCGGTCGGGGCGCATTTGGGCTGAATCAGCCTGCTCAAAGCCTTTTCATAAGAACCAAATTCTTTTTCATCCCCACCCGCAATGTTAAAGAGGTTTTGACGAACCCGGCCAATCAACTCCGGAATTTTCTCTGACATATAGGCCATGGTCATCTCTTCAGCCAGTTTGGATTTGTCTTCACCCAACAATTTTCTGATTTTGAGGGCGCGCTCTAAACCGCAATGAATGACATAACTTTCGGTCATCAAGTCGGCCATTGTAATAAGGAGTGACTGTTTATCTTTAAGTTTCTCCATAAATTTCTGGGCGGCTACACCACAGAAATAAACGGTCAATCTTTTCAGAGCGTCGAGTTGGTCAATCCATGGAGCCAGAGGCTCAGAAGCATCCGTAGTTGGATATCCCGATTTTAATCCCGCCAAAACATTTTGGAGAACACCCATGAAATCGACACTCCCTTTCATGGCGCGGCGCATGAGGGTATCCGGCATCAAGAGGCGATTGATTTCATTGGTTCCTTCGTAAATGCGGTTGATACGGCCGTCGCGATAAAATTGCTCCGGCGGATATTCCTGAATAAATCCGTAACCGCCATACATTTGTACCGCATCATCGGCCACCAACTGAGCCGTTTCAGAACCGAAAACCTTTGCGATCGAGGCTTCAATGTTCAGTCCCTTGATTTTTTTCATCACAAGCTTGTAATAATCGGGACTCGATTTATCCAATTCGGACCATGCATTGTCCAAACTGCTTGCATAGGCATAGATGATCGATTCCAGAAGGTACGTGCGGATATTGTCGTTCGCCAGTTTTTCACGCAGAGCCTGAAAAGTGGCGATGGGTTTTCCAAATTGATGGCGCTCTTTTAAATATTTGGAGGAATATTCAATAAGGCGTTTACAACCCCCCATACAGGCGGCTCCAAGTTTCCAGCGCCCTACATTCAACACGTTGAAAGCAATGCGGTGTCCCTTGCCCACTTCACCCAAAACATTTTCAACCGGCACTTTGCAATCCTGAAGAATTACCGGAACGGTTGACGAACCGTGGATTCCCATTTTCTTTTCTTCTTTTCCGACGGAGAATCCCGATGTGTTACGTTCGATGATAAACGCGGTGAATTGTTCGCCATCTACCTTCGCAAAAACAGTGAAGACGTCGGCGAAACTGCCGTTCGTGATAAACTGTTTTTCCCCGTTCAAAATATAATATTTTTTGTCAGGAGACAAAACAGCTTTTGTTTTGGCGGCTAACGCATCACTGCCGGAACCGGCTTCGGTCAAGGCATAGGCCCCTATGAATTCACCGGTGGCCAATTTGGGAAGATATTTTTTCTTCTGCTCTTCGGTACCGTAATAAAGGATGGGAATTGTTCCAATGCCGGTGTGGCACATCAAGGGAACCATGAATGAAGTCCAACCCGTCGCATTTTCGGCGATGACGGTTGCGGTCGTTTTATTCAGTCCTAAACCGCCGTAGGCTTCCGGAATTTCGGCCATCATCAGACCCAATTCACCACATTTTTTCAGCAAAGAGGGAACCAGCGTGGGCAGGGTTTTGCTTTCAATGGCTTCGCGTTTGGGCTCAACCTCATTTTTGATGAAATCGCGCGTCAGTTTGGCCAGCTCTTTTTGTTCGCTGTTTAATTCTTCCGGAATGAAAAGATCCCATTTGCCAACGGGCTCCCACAGAAATGAAGCGGTGAACGGTCCTGATTTCGTTGCCATGTTTTTTCCCCCTTAAATTATAGGTTGGTGAAAAAGTTGTGTGAGAGGGTTTTGGGGCCGCGGTTCCCGACAGGCCACCCGTCGGGCCCGCTTATCGCTCGGCAATTTTGGCTTTATACCCCTTTTGTTAAATTTGCCTGCGCTAAACCCAAAAACCCACTCACACAACTTTTTCACCACATTCATTATTTACCAAGCAGTTCTTTAATTTTAGTCGTCAAAATGGGGAGAAGAACGAAGAGATCCCCCACAATTCCGTAATCGGCTTTGCTGAAAATGGGGGCTTCGGGGTCTTTATTGATGGCGACAATAACTTTGGAGGACTGCATCCCCGTCAAATGCTGGATGGCCCCCGAAATACCACAGGCGATATAGAGTTTGGGATTAACTGTTTTACCGGTTTGTCCCACCTGATGATCGTGCGAGATATAACCAGCATCAACAGCCGCTCTGGAAGCACCGACAGTAGCTCCTAAAGTGTCCGCCAAATCCCGAATAATTTTGAAATTTTCACTACTCCCCAAAGCCCTGCCACCCGCAACAACAATGTCCGCCTCCGTCAAATCTTTCATCCCCTTTTCCGCTTCTTTGACCTCTTTCACCACAACGCGCGCCCCCTCACTGGCAGACTGAATTGTTTTGACAGCCGCTTTTTTTTCCGCATCAACAACAGTGACGGCAAAAGAATTGGGACGAGCGGTGGCTAATTGAACATCACTTAAAAAAGTAACATCGACAAAAACTTTGCCTGAAAAAATGGGCCTCTTTGCTTTTAATTTTCCATTTTCAATGCTGAGTTCCACGCAATCGGTGGCCAAACCCGCTTTGAGTTTCATGGCAAGGCGGGGTAAAATATCTTTTCCCATTCCCGAAGCTGAAGCCAAAATAATTTGGGGTTTTAATTCCTGAATGAGAGGGAGTAAGGCTTTTGCATAACCATCTCCAGTATAAGATTGAACGCCGGGGCCTTCAATTGCGGTAGCCTCTTGCACACCAAATGCTCCCAATTCTTCTGCGGCGGCAGATGCCTGATTGCCAATCACCACCCCGTAAACAGGGGCATTGAGGCTCTTTGCCAGAGCTACCGCTTTACTCGCCAACTCACGCGAATACTTTTTGAGTTTTCCGTCTTCTTTTTCCGCTAAAATTAAAATGCCTGGCATAAATTGTAGAGCGCGCTCTTAAATTACTTTTGCTTCTTCATGTAAAAGTTTCACCAACTCCGCACAAACCTGTTCGGGTTCCCCTTTTAAAATTTTTCCGGCTTTTCTTTCCGGAGGAAGGGCAAAATGGGTGAATTGCACGAGGGGTGTGGCGCCACCTAAAAGATCAGCGGCCTTAAGTTCCGCAATTGGTTTTGATTTTGCTTTCATGATACCGGGAAGAGAAGCGTAGCGCGGGGCATTCTCTCCTTTGTCACAGCAAATAATTCCCGGCAGTTGCATTTCCAAAATTTCTTTGACGCCACCACCAACCGGTCTTGTAACTTTAACCAATTTTTTGTCAGCGCCCAGTTCAATATGTTCGATGGGCCACACACAAGGCCAATCCAATTCCGCAGAAACTCCGTGTGCTACGTGCACTCCATCATCGTCCACCGCTTGTTTGCCGGCAAAAACAACTTCAAAATTTTCCTGAGACACGACTTTGGAAAGCATCAACGCGGTAGTGTAGTTATCCACGGAAACGCCTTCCGTGTCGATGCGAATACCGCGGTCGGCCCCCATCGCAAGCGCCTGACGCATGGAATCGACAGATCGTTTCACGCCGGCCGTTACAATCACCACTTCTCCGCCGCCGGACGCCTCTTTCAAACGAAGGGCTTCTTCCACGGCGTATTCATCAAAAGGATTGATGACCCATTTGATGTCAGATTCATCGATGCCTGTGGCATCGGACTTGATTTTGATTTTAGTCTCCGTGTCAGGAGTCTGTTTAAGAAGAACACCGATTTTCATAATATCGGGGGGGCCATTGACTCCGCAAATTCTTCGAATTTGCTTTGCGGTCCAGCAAAGCCGGACCTTGACTCGCCACTTCGTGGCTCCTTCCCCCCGCACCCCTTTCATTCGCACCGGCAAAGCCGGATGCTCATTCACATAACCGCGCGAGCTATACAAAATCATTAAAAGAATGCAACTTTAAATATAATGATTTTGCGCAGAATCAGAGTTTAAATTAAAGACTTGCCGTCCAGATATGCGGGGATTGGTTTGCCTAAAAGTTTGAGCATGGTGGGAAAAATATCGACGGTGCGAAAAGCCTTGGAGGGTAAGAAAGCGTTGGTCACCACAGGAACGAACATTTGGTCTTTGTGCAGAGAACCGTGTGAACCGCGATGTTCCGGGACTTCATATTTTAAACGCAAATCATAACCGGGCGTGGCGGACAAAACAATATCCCCCGTGCGCTCTGCTTTGAAAAGACTCCCAATCTGCCAGAGCGCATCGGGATAATCCGAATTTTTGGTCTGATCGAAAGCCTGTTTTTCATCGAGCATCGAAGCCACATTCGCATATCCGAACGGATCTTTTGACTTTACCTGATATTGAAGGCGATCGCCCTTCCAATGAAGAGAGGCTTCTCCCCGTTTGGAGAGAATATCCACGCCGTTGTTTTCATTGCTCACCATTACAATATCGATCGCTTTTTCTTTTTTC
>JACRBV010000036.1 GCA_016213065.1 Deltaproteobacteria bacterium | reverse complement strand
TCGCAGGGATGACAAAAAGTGCATTTTTCAACGACCCCATCATCAAAACCATGGTCACGTTACAGCATTCATCTTAGTGAAAGATTTTTTGCGCTGGGATTTCCATGTGAAAAAACCCTTCGCTTCCAGATAGAGGCGCTTCATCTCTTCACGGCTGGTCATCGCTTTGCGCAAGAAGCGCCAAATCACTTTCGGACGATAATAGTAGCTGTTGTAAAAATGCTCGACGGATTTAAAAATGGCTTCTCTGGACAAATCAGGGCCGTAATTGATGGCCGCTTCCTGAAAACCATCTTCTCCGGCAATCTCTTCAATCAACGTGCCATTGGCCTTAGCCTCATTATACATTGCAGTTCCGACAAGAGGCTGGGCAATCGAGACTTGAATCGTTTCCAGATCGAGTTCCTTTGCAAACCGGATTGATTTCTCGATTGTGTCGGGTGTTTCGCCGGGAAGGCCCACGACAAAATCTCCATGGATGGCAATCCCCAACTCTTTGCACATCTTCACAAAATGTCGCGCGGTAGCCACGTCCGAACCCTTCTTGATATTTTTCAAAATCTGATCATCTCCCGTTTCAAAACCGACATCAACTCTGTGACAACCCGCTTCTTTCATCGCCTTGAGCGATTCCCAACTCGCCGTTGTGCGCGCGTTGCACATCCAACTGAAATTGTGCGGTTTCATTTTTTCGCACAGTTCCACCACACGCTTTGTATCAATGGTGAAAGTATCGTCATCAATCACAATCTCTTTTACTTCGGGAAAAATTTTCCGGATGTGAAGCATTTCGGCCACCACATTATCAGAAGAACGTCTGCGCCAAAGGTGGCCGGCCATTGTTTGCGGCCAGAGGCAAAAAGTGCACGACGCCGGACAACCGCGCGTGGTGTAAATGGAAACATAGGGATAGGCGGCGTAAGGGAGATTGTATTTGTAAATATCAAGGTCGCGTTTGTAAATGTCGCTGACCCACGGAAGCGCGTCCAAATCTTTCATCAGCGGTCGCTCTTCATTATGAATCACATTGCCCGATTTTTCACGCCACGAAAGTCCCAAAATATCTTTGAAGGGGCGGTCTTCGGCCAACTCCAGCAGAGTGTAATCCATTTCTTTACGAACAACCGCGTCGATCCACGACACCTCTTTCAAAATTTTGTCGGCCAGCACATCGGCATGAGGTCCTACAAAAACCATTGTCTGATTGGGGCGTTGTTCTTTCATCATCTGCGCCAACTTCAAATCCTGAACATACCCAGCTGACGAAGTAAAAATGGCCACCATGTCGTAGTCTTTTGCAATCTCCACAGTCTCTTTAAATCCAAGCCCAGCGGGCGGGGCATCCAAAAGACGGCTACCTTCGATCAGACCTGCGGGATAGGCCAGCCAAATAGGATACCAAAAAGAAAATGTCTCACGCGTGGAAGGCCATCTGGCCCCCGCACCCCCATCAAAATTGTCAAAGGAGGGAGGGTTTAAAAGAAGCGTCTTTTTCATAAGGAGCCGAACCCTAACAAAGCCTTTAAAAATAACAAGTTCTGAATGGCCAGAAAAAAAGCAACTTCTGCCTGCCGCCTGCCGATAACTATAGAGGATATGGTGAAAGCGACTGTTATTTCTTTGGATCAGGCTTCTCCTCCTTTTCATGTTTCATTGGATGGAGTTGAGGATCCTCAGGATCATTCCAAACTTGATGAAGCGTTGCATGACGAAAGTTCTCCCGGCGTTTTGGATACTACCGAACTGGCGCGCGAACCATCGCTCAGAGCGTTTTGTTCCTTGAGAGAAGATCCTCCGTTAATGCAAAGAGCTCGTTATTTGGCCGGCAATCCGGGAGAATTTTTGGAATATGTTCAAAACAGAAATGTTTTGGAAAATCTTCCACCAAATGCCATCGAAGAACTTCAGGAACTGGCACAAAAAATGGGAGGAGTTGGTCTTGCAGAGCTTGAGGCTTTCAAAAATTCGCCACGCGCTCCTTTTGTTGCCTGCCCCGAAAAATATATCACCGACTACAAACCCGTTTCTGAACCATTGTATGTCATTCCGGGTCTTGAAAAATTAATTGCTTACTGGAGAGCGGTTGATTTTGGAAGTGACGGCACCGTTGTCTTTGCCGGACGCGACAGCAAAGAGGGAATTTCCACAACCGATTTTTTTCCAACAGATCCATTTGATATAAGAGCATTGAGACTGGCTCGCGTTACTTTCCAAAAAAATGTGGATGCGCGGTTGGCCGAACTAAACAAAGCGGTTCCAAAAAACGGAGAACGCTTTCTTCGCAAACGTGGTGAATATCCGTCAATCTATCGAGGCGCCATTTTATATTCCGAATGGCAACCTCATTTGGAGAAAAAGTTTACCGACCGCGGCCTTCCCGCGCATCTGGCTAAAATTGCAATTGTCGAATCGAGAATGAGTATTTACGACAGATCCAATGATAACGCCGTGGGTCCCTATCAATTCAAGGAGGCTATTGGAAAACATTATGGTTTAAGAATTGACGCGGAGATTGACGAGCGCCTCAATCCTGTTTTTGCCGCTGAAGCGGCCGCAAGACTTTTGCAGGAAGCCAAACGAGGTATTTTGAGCGAGGGTTTTGTTCCGGATACGCATTTTGATGATCGATTAGCTGACATACTTTCAACCAGCGCCTATCACGCCGGCATCGACAATCTGCGCACTGCCTTGCGGGAAGCAAAATTGAAAGCACAAAATCCTTCACAGCCCGTCACACCGGAAATGATTGCCGCTTATCCCTTTGCAAGCCCACTTCGGATTAAAAAATTTCGTGACGACTCCAAAGACTATCCGCCGCAACTTTATCCCGCTGTTGAAGCCGTGGATAGGCTTCCATCTGAAATGCGTCTTCCGGTCCGCAAACTGGTTACAGTGAGTCTTAATCTCAAACAGAATGTAGAAATCCCCCTGTTCGAAATGTTAGCGCAATTATCTTATCGGGATTTCATTAATATCAATTCACAATATGACTGGGATGGAAGCAGAACCGGCAACCCCATCGACACTATGACCCTAAAAATGGCGGAGAATCCAAAACATCAGACTCGCTTTTTGCTTTTGGAAGCCGATGTCAGCCGACTCAAGTCGTGGCTCATCCAAAATGGTTACGTCACCGAAGACCAAATTAAAATTTCTTAACAGACATAAAATTTACAAAATTTTTCAGAGAAGAGTAGGCTTGCTGGAGTGGAATCTGCCGAGTGAGCAAAGCGAACGTGAGGGGGAGGCTCCGCCGGCTTTGCCGGTGGAGGGGGCGACGCAAGCCCCTAAAAAATAGAGTTGACTCCAGACTGCGGTCCGTGGTCCATAGTCCCTTGTCTAAAATAGCAAAACAACAAGGAGGATTTCATGGCAGCGAAAAAACCAGCAGGAAAAAAAGCGGCGTTCGGTGGGTACACAATTTCTTTCAAAGGTTGCACCGACACCGTTGAAAAAGTTTTCGGATCATCACCCATTGCCCCCAGCCAGATGACAAAAAAAATCTGGGAATACGTGAAGAAAAACAGCTTGGCCGGCAAATAATTCGCCGGAGCGTTTTATGCCTTCATTTGATATTGTCTCGGAAGTCAATCGACAGGAAATTGACAACGCCGTGAATCAATCAATGAAAGAGATTGTCACCCGTTTTGATTTCAAGGGAACAAAGAGCAAAATCGTTCTTGAAAAAGAGGCGATTCAAATCGTTTCCGATAACGATATTAAAATGAAGTCGGTGGTCGACATTCTGCAGTCAAAATTGGTCAAGCGCGGAGTCTCTTTAAAATCGATCGATCTGGGGAAGATGGAACCCGGGGCCGACGGTCTCAGTAAATGTACGGGCAAAATTATCGCGGGCGTGGATCAGGACAAAGGCAAAGAGCTTGTCAAAAAAATCAAAGAGATGAATCTCAAAGTGCAAGCTTCCATTCAGGAAACGCAAGTGCGCGTCACGGGGAAAAACAGAGACGATCTACAAACAGTGATCGCTAACCTCCGCGCCACCGATTTTCCAATCCCCCTGCAATTCATCAATTTTAGGGAGTAACTGTACCTTTTTGTCATCCCTGCGAAGCTTGTCCCTGCGAGCAGTAGGCAGGGAGCAGGGATCCTGTGTTTTTCAGCTTTTCTGGATTCCCGCCTCTGCGGGAATGACATTGTTAACAGCCTGCCATCAAAACTATTCTTGTTCCGCCCCGGCGTTTTGCGCGCGTTGAATCTTTTCTGCGACTGTGTTCAAAATGCGAGGGCGTATTGGTATTCTTCCTCTTTTCCGGACTGTGTTTTAAAATCTTCAACTACTCTGCACAATCTTTGTCGCGCGGGTTCCAATCCTTCAAACTCTCCAAGCCCCACTCCAAAACCGGCAAGTTCAACGGCGGCATACCGGCGCACAAAAAGATCTTTGCTTTGCAAATCCCTTTCAATATTTTCTTCTTCAGTCGGCCAAAAGGAACGACAGTCCTTTCCTTCTTGGGACGCCAATTGAAACATGTGTCGCACCATGGGATGAAGATGATTTCTCATTGCCATGCGTCCATCGTTCATTAGAAGTGCAACTGCTGTCAGCTCGTAAACTTTATCAAGCTCCTCTCTTGTCGAAGCTTCTTGCAGTTGATGAAGAAGAACCGGCAGTTCTGTAAACACTTCGGCATCAATGGCCCCCATAATCTGGGCATAAGCCGCATCCGCACTCGTCAAAGCCTCCGCAGTAAATAAGGATGGTATTCCAGTCATTTGCATTCTCTAGACCGTTATCGTCCATTTACGAAAATTGTTGCTTCCCCTTTTTAGGTGTCCGACACCTTCCCCATACACCCCTAAAAATACTTTTTAATTTCAGAGGGTTATGATACGCGTTCGCCCGTATATGTTGAAATCTATTTTTCTTGAAAAATCAATCCCTTATGACGGCACGGCGCTTTGTTCCGGTTGGATAAAGAAACAGACCGGGATTGAAGGCGATGCTGTTATTTCTTTCATCGGGGGGGCGGATGTACCGATCGAACACATGGTGGATCTGGAAGACGTGGCTCGCAACGCTCCCATCTTCAGCGAATTGATGCTCCATTTTATTATAGAAATAGCGGATACCGATCTGGAGAAAATGGTTTTGCGCCAGCGTTTGCTGATTGCCATTTTAAAAGATGAACTCCAGAAATTTCCCAACACACAAAACATCCGGCGTTCCGGAAATGATCTCTACGATGGAAAAGCAAAACTCTCCGTTTCCGTCGCCACTTCTTCGCCGAAGTCTTGTCTCATTCACACCGCGATCAACATTCTGCACGAAAACACATCCGTCCTCACAAAAGGATTGAGCGACTACGAAATCGCCCCAAAAACATTGGCAGAAACCGTGATGAAAAAATTTGTGGAAGAATTAAAAGGCGTGACTCACGCGCAAACCAAAGTTCGCGCGGTAAATTAGAAAACGTGGGGATCGTTGAAAAATGTACATTTTGTCATCCCTGCGAATATTGTCCCTGCGAGCAGTAGGCAGGGAGCAGGGATCCAGTCTTTTTCAGCTTTTCTGGATTCCCGCCGGAGTTTACCCCGTACCGCGATACGGGGCGGGAATGACATTTTTCAACGGCCCCGTCACTTTGTTTCTTGTAGATGACGCATCACCTCTTGCATGTCTTCCCATACGGGGCGCTTCATGTTGGGGTTGCGGAGTAAAAATGCGGGGTGATAGGTGGGCATGACTTTGATGCCTTGATATTCCTGCCATACGCCCCGGACCGTAGAAATTTTTCTTTCCGTGCGAAGCAGAAATTGCATTGCAACCGAACCCAAGCAGATAATCACTTTTGGTTTGATGACGGCAATTTTTCTTTCCAGAAAGGGGATGCACGTTGCCGCCTCGTCCGGCAGTGGAGCTCTATTCTCCGGAGGCCTACACATAACAATATTTGAAATATAGACATCTTCCCTCTTCATTCCCATCGCTTCGATAATTTTATTTAACAACTGACCGGCGCGCCCGACAAAAGGTTCGCCTTGTTTGTCTTCATCACGCCCCGGACCTTCACCAACAAACATAAGTTTTGTCTTAGAATTACCAACACCAAAAACAATATTGGTTCTTTGTTCACAGAGACGACAGCGTTTGCAATCGCCGATATCTTTGCGGATATCTTCCAGAGTTTCGTTGGGATTAGAAATCGGATTTTCAACAGGTTTTTTTCCAGTTTTTTCCCCGACAACCCCTGTAAGACCCAAATGGCGTTCCTGATATTGGAGATTATTTTTTAAATCTTGTACAATTTTTTGGATATCTGACATATGGTTTTCGCTGTTACTATGGATATATTGAAAAATGTCATTCCCGCCCCGTATCGCGGTACGGGGTAAACTCCGGCGGGAATCCAGAAAAGCTGAAAAAGACTGGATCCCTGCTCCCTGCCTACTGCTCGCAGGGACAAGCTTCGCAGGGATGACAGAAAAGCATTCTTCAACACTCCCTCTATGCTTGTCTATCTCACATTGCTAGCTCTTTTTATTGCACCTTCCATCGCCTTTGCCTGGGGTCCCGGAACCCATTTGGATATTGCGCTGACCGTTTTACAGCATGGCGCATGGGTTTTGCCTCTGCTTCGGAGTCTTCTGCAAACTTACCGCGATGAATTTATCTACGGCAGTGTCAGCCCCGATATTGTTGTCGGCAAAAAATATGCGGGGGCAATCCATCATTGTCACAACTGGTCGATGGGAAAACTAATTTTGGAGGAGGCGCAAACCGACATGGAGCGCGCCGCCGCGTGGGGATATCTCACCCACCTTGCCGCCGATTGCATCGCCCATAATTATTTTGTCCCGTACAAAATGATTGTGAGTTACCCAAACCGTTCCATCTCGCACATCTATTGGGAAATGCGTTACGATCTTTATGTTCCGGAGGCATATTGGAAACAGATCAAGCATGTCACGCGAGGTGATTACAGTGATTTTGACCGTCTATTGGAGCGAGTTTTAAAGAAGACCCTTTTTTCTTTTAAAACAAGCAAGCGCATCTTCAACAGTATTTTGATTATACAAAAAATGCGCCAACTCCGGTTTGGTCTCAAAACTTACGCCAAAGCTTCCCAATGGGAACTCAAAGGAAAAGAAGTGAGATATTTTCGCGAACTTTTTTTCGATGCCGTCAAAGATTTTCTGCATCATCCCGAAGAAGCAAAATGTCTGAAGGCCGACCCGGCGGGTTTAAGAAAACTGCTCTACGCCAACGAAATGCGCGCACAATTAAAAAGGGCTGAGTCAGAAGGGGTGAATCAAAAACAAATTCAAAAATTTATTGAAACAATCCGCCAAAAACTAGAGAAGGGCCTCTTCGACCCAACCATCACCCTCCCCAGCATTCAGGATTTATAAGGTTGTCATTCCCGCGAAGGCGGGAATCCAGCCCGTTTTAATAATGACTGGATCCCCGACTAAAAACATTCGGGGATGACAAACTGACTTCGGAAACAGTCGATTGGGGATGGTGGATTTTATATTTCATCCACCAGCAAGAGAAATTGTTCAGCAAGAGCGAGGTATTCTTTTTTGGAAATTCCAAAATAATCATGCACACTGTCATTGCGCGCATCGATACAGTTGAACCACATTTCCGGTTCTGCAATGAGCCCAAGTCGCGCGGCCTGTTTGACAGCCATCTTGGGAGCCGGCGCATCAAGCCCCTGATCCTCAACACGCGTCTTGAGTTCACGCCAAGCATATTCCACCAAAATTTCAAAAGTTTTGGCAACGGTCAAAAAACCAAGTTCAGAGGGGGCAGAACGATACTGCTTCAAAGCCTCTTGCAGATGTTGTTTTGCCTCAGGCAGCTTTATTTTCTTTGCAGATTCCATCAATCCACCCTTGTAAATAATAATAACTCTCTTTGTTGCCCCCCAAAAATACCAGCGGTTTTTTTAAATTTTCCAAAAACCAAAAAGGAGCCTGATTGAGATTAACCAGATCAACTTGTCTCACATGATTTTCTGTTTTTTCCTCAACAAATCTTTTTAGTGTCAGATATTCCATTCCCGAAATGGGTTGAGGGTGCCCGAAAATACCAACGTCCCAATCAGAATATTTTTTTGGCTTTCCAAAAGCCCTCGAACCAATCAGCACAATCGCCATTTTTTTATTTTTGCGGGACAAGAGTGAAACAATCGATTCCAATTCATCAAGATTTGGAATGGAAGAATCCAGTTTGACGGTAGGCACTATCAATTCGAGAGGATCCATTTCTAGTTTCTCCGCAATTTTTTCAAAGGAAGACAGAAAAATACTGTCCCCTCCCAACAATTTTTGAATCGTGTTTCTGTGAATGGCGCTTTTCCGGGCAAACTCAAGAAGGCTTTGATACCCCAATTCGGAGACCCGTTTTTTGAATTTTACCGCGTCAAGCCTGTATCTCATACCTGAGGAATTATAGGGAGTTCCATTCAATTTGTCAAATAGTTGTGCAATTTGCACATTATAATGGCGCTTATGAAACCTCTTCAAACTGACAGGTGAAGTGGCGTAGGACGGGGGCTTCCCAGATAATTTTCAAACCTTTGATGCTGTTTCTTTTTTTTAAAAGAGCGCCAAACGCTTTTGCAATATGTTGAAGATGATTGTCAGTAAAAGTGCGGCGCGGAACGGCCAGCCGAACAAGCTCCAGCGCGGGGTAGCGATTTTCCCTTGTCTTGGGATCGCGGTCGGCCAAAACAGTGCCAATTTCAACGCCACGAATTCCGCCCTCCAAATACGCCGCCACCGCCAAAGCCTGTGCCGGAAATTGGGATTGGAGAATATGCGGAAGAAAACGTTTTGCATCAACATAGATTGCATGACCGCCAAAAGGTTCCATAACGGGCACCTCTTCTTTTTTGAGCCACGCACCAAAACGGGCCACCTGTTCCACACGCGTTTTCAGATATTCAAAATCAACGACTTCTTTTAAACCTTGCGCAAAAGCGGCCATTGTTCCACCGGTCATACCACCATAGGTAAGATATCCTTCGTAAAGAATACTGTAGGCACTGCAACGGTCGTAAATTTCTTTGTCTTTAAAAGCGACGAATCCACCCATCGCCACGAGTCCGTCTTTTTTCCCCGACATGGTTGCGCCGTCTACCCCTTCAAACATTTTTCTGCAGATATCGATAATCGACGTATTCCGATATTTTTCTTCCCGCGTTTTGATGAAATAGGCATTCTCCGCAAATCGCGCCATATCAAGGAAAAGCCGCACACCATATTTGTGGCACATTTTTTTGACTTCCAAAATATTTTCAAGAGAGACGGGTTGCCCTCCGCCGGAATTACAGGTGATGGTGATCAAAACAAACGGAATTTTTTCTTTGGGGTGTGATTTCAAAACCGCTTCCAGTTTTGCAAGATCAACATTTCCCTTGAAAGGATTGAGCGATGTTGGATATTTGGCTTCATCAATCGTGCAATCGACGGCTTCTCCCTTTCTCACTTCAATGTGTCCTTTTGTAGTGTCAAAATGAGTGTTGCCCGGAATCACATCGCCACTGACAAGCAAACCGGAACACAAAACATTTTCCGCGCCGCGCCCCTGATGCGTGGGAATCACATATTTAAAACCCGTGATATCGGTAATGGTTTTGTTTAATTTTTCAAAAGATTCAGAGCCCGCATAACTTTCATCGCCTGTAATAATTTCAGCCAATTGCTGGTTGCTGATGGCGCCGGTTCCGGAATCGGTCAGCAAATCAAACGTCACTTTTTTCGAAGGGATACTGAAAAGATTGAATTTGGTGTCGCGAATAATCTGCATGCGCTCTTTTTCCGTTGTGTAATGAAGCGGCCGCACGACCGATATCAGATAGGATTCATAGCTCATAGAGAACCGGTCATTTTCTGAAGGGCTTTGACGATTTCTTCAGGCTCGCACAATCTGCCCAAGCCGATGGTACCGCAAGCCAGTTCGCCGCTCGCGGGTTCCATCACTTGATATCCCAACTCGCGCAAACGCCTCATATTCTGTTGGGTTGCTTTGTGTTCCCACATGTGGACATTCATCGAAGGACAAAAAAGAACCGGCGCGCGGGTGGCCAGCAATACATTGGTGAGCAAGTCATTCGCCAAACCATGAGCCGCCTTGGCAATCAAATCAGCCGTGGCCGGGGCCACCACCACTACATCTGCTTTGTCTGCCAAAGAGATGTGTCCAATTTCTTGTTCCTGTGTGTGAAGGTCAAGGTCCGGCTTTGCCGGGCCGCGAAGCAAACTCGCAGAGTTTGCGGAGTAGCAATCGAAAAGATCAGTGTGAACCGGATTTAAAGAGAGGGTCTGAAGAGTTAAAGGAGTTACAAATTGAATCGCGGATTTTGTTAAAATAACATGGACTTTGGCACCCTTTTTTACCAAAAGCCGGGTCAATTCGCAGGTTTTATAGGCCGCGATTCCCCCCCCAATCCCCAAAATAATCGTTTTTTTGTTCATGGGTTCGTGGTAGCGCAACCGCCTTTAACACGCAACCTTTTTTGAAAATTACCGATAATGGTAACGAACAAAGGGTTTTAAAAATATGGCGGTTATTGATACTTCTCCAGCAATTTTTTCTGGTGTGGGCGTAGCCGATGCGGCATTGGCGGAGCAATTCGTTCTTGGAACGGATGATCCTAGGATTCTTGGTTTAAGCGCAACAGGATTGGCGACGGGTTTGATTGGGTTGGGACCTCAAAATTCCACTGCGGCTGATCTCGCCAAACAACTTTATGAAGCCGCACGCGCATTTCAAACATGACAAACTCCGCTTCAAGATTTCAAAACTTTTTTGGCCGGACTGATCCGCGCAAATCCGCAACTTTACATGCAGGCAGTGCAGAGGAGGTCTCCGACCATCACCCCTCAACCCGACGCATTACGATTTGCAAAAGACCCGGGAACATTTCTAAGACTTTTAAACCCGCCGGGAAAAAGTGTTTCCACAACCATTTCTTCTCCCACGCCCGCTTCCGCTGAGGCAGTATCGGGCGAACCTGCAAGAGTTACTTCTCCCGCTTCTTTGATTCGAAAACAACTCAGTTATCTTGGAGCTGTTTTGCAAACATTAACCGCCGTTTTGGCGTATCCTTCCGTCGTAGAAATTTCTGATGAAAGGGAAGACAAATTTTTTCTCCGGGTTGTCCAAGAATCTTTGAAACAATTTCTGGGTGAAACGACACACACTCCGGTGGAAATGGAAACAAGGGTAAACTCTGTCGTCACACAAATTGCCGATGAAAGAATTCTCCTTCTATCCCGTCAAGCAAATATTTCACTTCCTGTTTGGGTCCCCCCTAAACCTCAACCTCCTCGCGCCAAACCTGTCGCAAGACCTGCGATAACGGAAGAAACACTCAGAGATGTCGTGAAAAGCTACATGACGGATGAAGCAAGAATTACAAACTTTCTACAAAATTATCGCTACGCTGTTAAAAAACACCGCATTACAGAACGCGGCAAGAGGTCTCTTGCTGTGGCTCTTCAGGGAGAAGAAAATTTTCCAATGGTGGAGGCATTACTGACTGTATCCGCGGCCGATTCTTTTGGTATTATTCTCGACACGATTAATGACACAGAACAACTGGAGCAGGCTGTTGAGGCCGACAACACTCCGATCCTTGTCTGGAATACCGCAGATGATTCTCCAAAGACAAACCGTCTGCTCGATCAGCGCATCAGTCGGGCAAGCACAGCACAAATCCTTGGTTCGAGAAAACCTCTGACACTGATTGTTATCGGTATAATTCCCACTGAATCTTTCCGAAATAATTTTTTTGAACGACATTCCGAGGGGAATATTATTGTTGTTGGTGGCAAATATTTTACACACTTTTATCGGGATACCAGTCTTTCTCCGCGTCAACCTCGTGAAATGAAAGTCAGAATTAATCGCGTTTCGGGAGAGGAAGAATAAAAAAGATATCAGAATAACGGAAGTGTTATTGAGTAATGCTCAGTTTTTCCAACGCCTTTTTTATTTTTTCGATGCCTTCACGAATTACATCCTCCTCGCAAACATAGGAGAGCCTCAAATATCCGGGTGCGCCAAACCCGTCTCCGGCAACGGTTGCAACATGGGCTTCTTCTAAAAGATACTCGGCCAATTCAGATGTGGGTTTTCCAAAAGCTTTCATATT
>JACRBV010000035.1 GCA_016213065.1 Deltaproteobacteria bacterium | reverse complement strand
AGGATGGCGCGGAAGGCTTGGTGTTCCGGCAGACTTAAATTTGGGTCTTTTTCGATCAATTCAAAAAATAACAGGTAGTCTCCACTCGGCATTTCTCTGTGCTCCAAACAAGAACGCACTGTCTCATAAAACATACATATAAATGTTTGAAATATATGAATTTTTTTGTTGACCCCTATTCACCCCCATGGAAACTTACGTTCATGGAGATCATAAATATGAAGCCCAATTTAAAAAACAAAAAATTTCTTGCCCGCCATCGGTCCAATCACGGCAACGTATGGATTTATGGAATAGCGGTATTTCTGTTGATGACTTTTCATTTAGGCTGTGGCGGTGGCAGTGAAGCTACATCCTCAAGATTAGTTCGCGCTGATCTGGAATATCCTCCTGAACTTTTTCAAATTAGCAAGGATATCGACATTCAGGGCACCTTGTTTAAAACATCAAGTTTTACAGAGGATAATAAAATTGCAGGCCCGACAAAAGCTATTGTCCAGGACAACGACAAAACAAAATTTGAGTTTTCATTTACCAATGTGCCCGACGGCACTTTCTATCTGGAAATTCTTTTTAAAAATAAAACGTCCTTGTCCTCTTCAAAAAAAAATAGTGTTGCCAAAACCTCTTCTGAGACAACACCAGAACAGTGCGAACAAGTCTCATGGGAATTGGCAAAGCCATATTGCGAAGCTAAAAAAATCGAACAACAATGCAAAGACGCAATCAAAACAGAATGTGCTAATGACCCTTCCCCTATACAAAATGCGACAGATGAAAACACAGCCGCGACTTCCAAAGAGGATAAACTTCCCATTCTTGCAAGTCTGACGGCTCGAATCGAATTTTCTCAGGGCAAAAATGTTCATATAACTTTTAAACAACCGGATTTTAATTTGTCTTACGATGACGATGGCAATGGAATAACAAATTTGTCGGAAGCGGTTGGTATTCCGGCTACAGTGAACCCATCAAACGATTCCAGCAACTCTTCTGATAATCCGCCGAATGGTTCCACGTCCATTCCATTACCCGTTCCTCCTTCTAATTTGACCGTTATTACCGGTGACGGCCAAAATACAATAGATTGGAATCTTTCCTCTAATGTAATCTCTTATAATCTTTATTGGTCAACAGCTTCCGGTGTAAGCAAAATTAATGGAACAAAAATTCAGGCGGCCACGAAACCATTTATTCATACGGGTCTTAACAATGGCGTCACCTATTATTATGTCGTCACAGCAGTCAATTCTGGAGGAGAAAGTGTTCCATCAGCGCAAAGTTCCGGAATGCCGGTGTCCCCCGTTGCCGGACAATGGACTTTAAGGAATTCAGGCAGTACGGCATGGCTCGATGACATTGCTTTTGGTAATAATATTTTTGTGGTCACATCCAAGGGTTCCAGTAAACAGATTTTAACGTCGTCAGACGGCGTTCAGTGGACAACACACGCCGTACCAAATGATTATTCAACAGGCATTGCCTATGGCAACAATCTGTTTGTCATTGTGGGTTGGAACGGTCAGATTGCCACTTCACCGGACGGCATTTCATGGACAAAAAAAATATCGGGGACAACCAATTATTTCTATGCCGTAACCTACGGAAACAATACCTTTGTGGCAGTAGGCGACGATGGAACTGTCGTCACCTCCCCTGACGGTACAACATGGATTAAGAGAAACTCCGGAATCGCAGAAAATCTGCGCGGGATCATTTACGCTAACAATACTTTTGTAGCTGTTGGCAGTAACGGAAAAATCATCATATCCACGGATGGCATTACATGGACATCAAAAAATTCGGGTACTACAACAACTCTCAGCGCTATTGCCTATGGTAACGGAACTTTTGTTATTGTGGGACCAAGTTTTGGCGTGGCAAGCACGGCGCCCAATATTCTGACGTCCCCGGATGCCGTGGCATGGACACTGCGTAATCCTTATTATCTCAGTGATGTGACCTATGCTCAAAATACATTTGTCGCCGTGGGTTATGGTGGCAAAGTTTTGACTTCTTCAGACGGCATTACCTGGGTGTCAAGAGACATTGGAGTTACGGATGTTCTTTTCAGCATCGTCTACGGTAACACCACTTTTGTAGCCGTGGGCCAAAATGGAAAAATTTTAACTTCACACTAAAGGAGACGGGAGATGCTTTTACACAAAATGAGCTGTGCAACACTTTTTTTAATCGCTTTTTTATTGCTTTTCGGCTGTAGCGCGGGGGGCGCGATTTTTTCCGAAGGGTTTCCATTCCTTTCGCAGAACAATCCAGCGGCATCTTTGGGAATCAAAGAAGACACCTCCACCGGCCTGAAAGGGACAGATGCCAATTATAACGGCATCCGCGATGATATTGATCAGCTGATTGAAAAAAAATATTCCGTAACGCAGGCCATAAAGAAAGCGGCGGAACAAGATGCCAAAGCCACGCAAAAAATGATGGAAGCAACAACCAAAACCGAAGCTTTTGAGGCTACAGAATTGATGGACCGGGCGATTGACTGTGAGTACAGTCTCCCCGATTTTGAAAGCAGCAAGGATCGGGAAAAACTTCAGCTCGAAATGTCTAGGGAAATAGAAGCCCTTACGGCTAATACACGAGAGCGTTTTAAAAAATATCTTCAATCGAACAAATTGGTGGGGGGAGGCTATTTTACTCAAGGAAAGGGTCCCTTCTGTGATTAAAATCAGCGTCATATTCTTTATAGGATATTTTCTTTTTCTTTCTTCAGTGCATGCCTTGCAAAATTGCGAAGCGGCTCCCGAAAAATTCCATGTTGTATTTGTGAATGGCATATGGACATCGCGGAAAGATGCACAGAAAGCAAAAGATAAATTAGTCAAGGTGCTGGGAGAGAGTTTTCAGGGACAAGAGATCACTTATGATCTGGCCTATAATTATACCGATGGACCTTTTGAAGATCTCGTTCAGGCGGCGGATCAAAATCTGGCACAATACAGCAGTCAAATTTTTTTATGGCTATATCAAATGGGAAATATTCCGGGCTGGTTTCAGAACCTCCAAGATAAATTATTCCAAGCGGAATATGAGGTTGCCGCTTCGGAGTTAAGCACCCATATTGAAAAATACCGTGAAGCCATTTTACAGGGTCAGAAAGTCATGGTCGTGTCCCATTCCCAAGGAAATTTCTATGCCAACGAGGCACAGCAAATTCTTGCAGATGCACAACCCAGTATTCCCATGACAAGTTTTGGCATATTTGGCGTCGCAACACCTACAAATAATGTGGGTGGAATTAGGGGAGACGGTGCACCCTATCTGACCAATCATCGGGATATCATCACAGTCCTGAGATTGCTCGGCGCCTTGCCGCACAACCATACTCTGAAAAAAACATTGGATAATTCTGTGGCGAACGATTTGGACAGATATAAAGCACATGGATTTATTAATACCTATTTGTCATCCGATTTTGATATTGCACCGGCACTGGTTGTTGATATCCAACGGCAACTGGCCAAACTTCAAGACCCGCCTCAGATTGTTGGAAGCGGGCCTATTACCGTGACGGTGACTTGGAATCTGGATAACGCAGACGTTGACTTGCATCTGTTCGAACCGGATCAAACACATGTTTATTACAAAAACCTCAAAGGGGTTAGCGGTTTTCTGGATCTTGACAATAAACAAGGTTTTGGTCCCGAACATTACTATACAGATTGCAACCAGCTACAAGTCGGTGAATATACGATCGCCTTAAATTATTATGAAGACCATAATGATAATGAAGAACAACTTCCGGCGCGTCCCGTCACAGCAAATGTAACAATTACCGTTCCAAACGGAACAAGAACTTTTACCCAAATATTGACAGATGACATCCAAACCGCCGGCAACGACAATCCTGTAAAGATTGCCACAGTTACGGTTAACCAAATTGTTGCTCCGGATAATCCCGGTCTTAACGGAAAATTAAAATACCGGATTGTGGAATCACAATAACTGACAGCACATTTACGCAATCTGAATCAATTCTAATTTTCCTTTCCAGCGCGAGCGCAGGATGGCGCGGAAGGCTTGGTGTTCCGGCAGACTTAGATTTGGATCTTTTTCGATCAATTCAAAAGCACCTTGGCGGGCTAAGCTCAAAATATCAATATCTTGTGCCAGATTGGCGACCCTGAATTCCGGCAGACCCGCCTGCCTTGTGCCTAAAAATTCTCCGGGACCGCGAATCGCCAAATCCTCTTCGGCAATTCGGAAACCGTCATGGGTTTCAACCATTACTTGAAGGCGCTTTTTTGCTTCTTCTGAGCGGCGATAATCGGCCATCAGAATGCAATACGATTGAAAAGAACTGCGCCCCACCCTTCCACGAAGCTGATGAAGTTGTGAAAGTCCGAAACGTTCGGCGTGTTCCACCACCATCACGGTGGCATTGGGACAATCAACCCCCACTTCCACCACGGATGTCGCCGCCAAAATTTGCACTTTCTGATTTTTAAAATCGGCCATGATGGATTCTTTTTCCTGAACAGGAAGACGGCCATGTAAAAGAGCCACTTTGTAATCGGGTTCAAAAAGACGTTTGAGTTCTTGAGACATCTCGGTTGCATTTTTCAAATCGAGTTTTTCACTCTCTTCAATCAACGGATAGACAACAAAAATCTGGTGATTTTTTTTCAACTCCTGCGACATGCCCTGATACATGCCTTCTCTTTGTTTCTCCCCGTAAAGTCTTGTGGCAATAGGTTTACGCCCCTGTGGCAGTTCATCAATGACGGAAACATCCAGATCACCATAAGCAGTAAGCGCGAGAGTTCTGGGAATGGGCGTTGCCGTCATCACTAAAACATCGGGCATTTTTCCTTTTTTATGCAGGGCCTGCCGTTGCAAAACGCCAAAGCGATGTTGTTCATCAATCACAATAAATCCCAGTTTCGCAAATTCCAGACCTTGTTGGATCAAAGCGTGTGTTCCAACAACAAGAGGCACTTCTCCATTCTTGCAGGATTGATACAGAGTCTCTCTCTCTTTTCCTTTGATACCGCCGGTTGCGAGCCCACAAGGAATTCCAAGCGGTTGCAGAAAGCGGCTCATCGTTTGAAAATGTTGCTCCGCCAAAATTTCGGTCGGCGCCATAATCACCGCTTGATAACCATTGGCAATGGCTTGCAAAGAACAGGCAAGCGCTATCACCGTTTTTCCGCTCCCCACATCGCCTTGCAAAAGACGGTTCATCGGATAGGAGCGCTCCATGTCTTTTCGAATTTCCTTCAAAACACGGCACTGGGCTTTTGTTAATGCAAAGGGGAGTATTTTCAAAAAACGATCTTCTGTCTCGGCATGATGAGGAAAAGCAATCCCCTGTTCCCGAACTGTTTTGGATTTTTTTAATGCGAGCCCCAACTCCAGAAAAAAGAATTCATCAAAAATCAGGGTGCGATGTGCCTGAGATTGTCTCTCATTCAAAAGATTGACATCGATATCGGAGGCGGGAAAATGAAGCTGGGCAACTGATTCCCACGGGTCGGCCAGATGATATTTTTCCAGAAAATCCAGAGGAAGTGCCGGCCTTAAATGTTGTCCAAAATAATCCCACGCATTGCGTACAATCTTTCGCATCATTTTTTGCGAAACGCCTTCGGTCAACGGATAAACAGGCAGAATTTTTCCACCGGCTTCTGTTATAGGGGCAGGCAAAGCCCCCTCCACCGGCAAAGCCGGCGGAGCCTCCCCCTCTCGCCGCCCTTGGCGGCTAAATTCATCACTCTCCACCTCATTCTCCAGAAACTCCACTTCGGGATGTAGGAACTGTCCCTTATTTTTGAAAAAACTGATTTCTCCCGCCATCAAAACTTTGGTGCCCACTTGAAAATTTCGCCTCATGTAATCCAAATAAAAATGAAACCATTTGGCAGAAATTTTTCCCGTGTTGTCGCTGACAGTGACTTCGAAAACTTGTTTGCCACTGCGGCCCAATAAATGAACGCCCGCCGACATCACATGACCAATTACGGTTCTCTCCTTGCCCGGAGTTATTTCCGCAATCGGTGAAATAAGTCTGCGATCAACATAGCGAATGGGAATAAGATAAAAAAGGTCTTCGACGGTAAAGACATTCAACTTCGCCAATTTTTTGGCCAAAGCAGGACCCACGCCTTTGATAAATTGCACGGGTGTTGCGAGCGGAGAATCATTTTTGGAAAATGGTTTGGGCACCCAAGCGGTATAATACTAGGCACCGCCGTTATCAAGGACTGTAAATTCGGTCCGACGGTTTCTGGCGCGCCCTTCGTCGGTGTTGTTATCCGCAACAGGACGGGATTTGCCATAACCTGTGGCTACCAGACGATCGGGAGAAACCCCTTTTTTAACCAGATACCCACGCACGGCTTCAGCACGCCGCTGAGAAAGTTTTATATTATAGGCATCGGAACCGATCCAGTCGGTATGTCCCTCAATCCGAATTTTTTTGATTTGCGGATTTTGTTCAAGCACTTTTACGACATCATCCAAAATGGGATAAGAGACCGGGCGAATATTCGACTTGTTAAATTCAAAATGAATTTTTTGCATGATGATGATTTTTTCTTCATAGGGCGCTTCGACGGAAACGGGAGAGGCCTCTTCGTCTGAGAGCTCAACCACTTTGGTATTGCGATAACTCACTTGCGCCATTGTCCGCCATGCGGGCGCTCCAAATCCTTTATCAATACCGGTTCCTCCCAGTACGGAAAATTTCCAGCGTTTAATAATCCCGGGTTCATAACGCGCTCCAATTAAAAATTCAAAAGGGGATTGGATTTGATGTTTGAAAGGAGATTTCGCAAGCGTTTCACCATAAAATTCAGCCAGTGCGGCAAATTTTTTGCCGATGGGAACATTGGCGCCGAAAGACAAAAGAATCTGATCATCGATATTCGCAAAGGCCGTGTCGGGAGCATAATTGCGATTCTTCAAAACCTGATAACCGACATTTAAACCAAAATAGACTTTTCTTTTGATATTGGCATCCACAACCACCTTTGCGCCGCCTGAAAACTGACCATAACCGGTCATGTAATAACCGCTTCCGGTCGGAAACGAAATGAAAGGCTGGATGGCAACGCCAAACATACTGCGATCGGAATCGAGTAACCTTAACTTGGTTGCGAACAGGATATCCCCCATTTTTGTTTTTGTCTGCTTGGGACAAACTGATCCACTCACAATACATTGAGAAGCGTCACGGGTCACAAAATTGAAAAATGTTTCATAGGCAACAACCGGAACATCCAGACCGACATCAAGCCAATCCGTCAGACCAATGGCCCCTGTAACATGCACCACCAAAAAATCGTCGATAACACCCGCCACACGATTGGCGGCGCCTGTTGCGGGAACCACTTCAACGGGTTCAAAGGCGTAATCCAAATTTAATCCGAGATCATAACCCCACTGATACAAACCTTGAGATTGACTAGTGACAACGAATTTTCCACCATCAAATGCGGGACGGACATAATCGGCACTGTTACTGGGAAAACGGGCAAATGCGGGATAAGATAAAAAAGAAACGACAGCAATCCAAAAACCAAATTTTATTTTCTTCACTCTCCCCCCATATGAAATGGTGCAAACACATTTTTTGTCATCCCTGCGAAAGCAGGGATCCATTATTTATAAATATTTCTGGATTCCGGCTCCCTGCTTACTGCCTGCAGGGACAGGCTCCGCCGGAATGACACTTTCCACCACTTCTCTTATTATCAAATGTAACGGCGCGGATAATAAAGTGGCCTTGGGGGGAAGTCAAACACTAAACCGTCCGATGTCACTGAACAATTAAAATCGAGGAGGTGATTTTACAGTTCTACAGTCTATATTTTTTTCGCATTTATTCGGTCCTTTTCCCTCAACCGAAACGCAGGCTTTGTTCCGACACTCCATGTGGTAAATCTTTTTAGCAAAACCCTTAAAAATTTCAGACTTCCGTTTCGCAGAACTTCGCACCTCTCCGCAATCATTGTGGCCTTCGATGCATCGGTCTGACATGGGAAGACCGCTAACGATTTTTGACGCGTTGTATTTTGGGATGTTTTTTTATGGGATGATCTTTTTGTTGTCCTAAAACATAAAATATGCGATCATAATCGCGTATTTTATGTTTTATATATTTATTCAATGATATCCAGCAATTATGAATCTAACTTCGATCAAAATCTTGAATCCATGGTGGGATGATCCTTCTGCAATTGAAACAGATGAACACATTGTGCAGATAAAGGGCAAACCTTATTATTTTGATAACCCGATCAAAAGAAATCTTTTATTCGAACAAGGACGTGGCTACATCCTTCGCGGAGGAAGACAAGTTGGAAAAACAACCCTCCTAAAAGAAAAAATAAAAGAGGCTATCCAGACTGCTAGACTGGATGCCAAAAAATGTCTTTTTCTTTCCTGCGAGTCCTTCGGCAATTTCGAAAAGTTGCAGGATGCGATTACCAATTGGATCGAACCAAAAAAAAACCATCAAACGGTTGTTTGTCTTGACGAAATAACGTTCGTGGAAGACTGGCAAAGATGTGTACTCTGGCTTTACAATGCCGGCCTTTTAAAAAATGCCTCTCTTTTTATTTCGGGTTCCAATGCGCGCGATCTAAAAAAGATGGCGGAGCGATTTTCGGGAAGAAACGTCAAGGAGATAAATATATACCCGTTAAATATCGATGATTATTCAGGGCTTGAATGTTTCAAAAATCTGCCAAAAGAGGAATTGCTGAAGATATATATGAAAGTGGGAGGATTTCCGCATGGCATTCGTGATTTCTGTGAATTCGGACAGGTTCTTGATGACACATACGAAACATATTCCAATTGGATATTCGGAGATGCCCACCGATTCAAACTGTCACGGGAAGTTTTGGTTCATATTCTTTTTCGGATTTTTGATACGCTGGGCACACAAGTTACATGGCAAAGGGTTATCGAAAAAACCCCCATTAAAAGCCACGAGACGGCTTCAGATTATGTCGAGCATCTTGAACTTGCCTTCTTGTGCAGAGTGTTAAATTGTTACGATCCCGACAAAGAAATGTCGTCGCCTCGAAAAGCCAAAAAAATATATTTTATTGATCCGCTGTTATGCGTGATTGCGGGATGTTATTTGAGAGGCCTGCGAAACTGTTATCAATGGTGGGTAAATTATCTGGAAAAAAGAGAAAAACTTGGCAATATCTTTGAATCCATCGTCATCAATTATTTGGCAGGGAAGAATGATCCGATGTATTACTGGTATTCTTCCAATTTGAAACGCGAAACCGATGTCTTATTGAAAAAGGGAAATGAAATTTTTCTTTTCGATATCAAGCTGGAACCCCAAAAGTTGCGTCCTGTCATGGGCAAAAATGTTAACGTCATCTCTTTAAGAAATTTTCCCGGTTTTATTACACCACCTTGGCAATGCTAAGGATGGCATCCTTAATATGAGGAAGCTCCGGGATGGTGATATTCTCTAACGATTCTGCAAGACCAACGCCGGGGACGTTCGCTCCTGCGAGTAAAATCGGCGGCGCTTGCAGATGGTAAAAACAATCTTCCATAATTCGGCGGAGAATGTGTTCTCCGTAATTTGTAATTTCCGTGTCTTCATTGACAATCACAACACGTCCCGTTTTTTTGACCGATTCAAAAATTGTTTTCTGATCGTAAGGATAAAGCGTGCGCAAATCGATGACTTCCGCGGAGATCTGCTCCTCTTTTAATTGCTGTGCCGCTTGGACACAAAGAGGAAGCATCCGTCCATAACTGATGACAGTGATTTGATTTCCCTCAACACAGACTTTCGCCTTTCCCAAAGGAATATCCGCCTGCTGAAGATTGGGCCATTTGGCCTGCCAACGACTGCGATCTCCAAGAGGGGCGTCAATCATTTGGGAAAGCTGTTTCGCATCAGCGGGTTCACCAGGAATTTTTTCCTCTCCCTGCACACGCAAGAGAGCTTTTGGGAACAGATACATGACCGGATTGGGATCTTTAACCGCGGACAGCATCAAGCCATAGGCGTCATAAGCATTGGAAGGAATGACAATTTTCCAACCCTGAATATGGCTCATGATCGCTTCAAAAGAATGCGAATGATAAATGGAACCGTGAATGCCGGCTCCAACCGGCGTCATCACGACCATCTGCACGGGCCATGCCCCGTTGGAACACCAAAGATTATTGCCGCATAATTTTAAGAGATCAATCGTGTTGAAAATATAATCTGAAAATTGAATTTCGGCGATTGGTTTGCATCCGGCCAGAGCCAATCCAAAAGCGCAACCAATAATCCCGCGCTCATCGAGCGGAGAATTCCATGCCGACTTGATTCCCTGCGTGCAAGTAAAAACGCCTCCCAGAGGAGGACCGACATCCTCGCCAAAAACATCCATCACGCCGAGATTTTCTTCGGCATAATGAAGCGCCAATCTGATTGCCTGTGCCATGGTTGCCATGTTACGTTTTCATCCACCTCGGGAGCGGGTGGGATGTATCCTCTTTGTTAACAAACACATGATCGAAAATTGTTTCGGGGTTTGGTCCCGTTTCCTGAAGCACCTGTTTCAAACTGTCCTGAGATTCTTTTTCATATTTTTCCCGGATTTTTTTAAAATCATCTTCTTTCAAAATCCCTTTTTGCTTGAGTCGTTTTTCAAATTCGGGAATGCAATCGACCTCTCCGGAAACGCGATTGGCACCGGAAGCGCTGGAGTGACCGTACAATCTGGAAACGCGCGCCTCCAGTAAAAAAGGTTTTCTTTCTCTGCGCACAGTGTCCATCGCCTTTTGAAGCGCCTGATAGGAGGTTACCGGATCATTCGCGTCAATAATCGCCGTTTTAATTCCGAAGGCTTCGCCTCTTTTTGCAATGGGTTCTTCGCAATGAACTTCAGCAAAAGGAGTGCTGATGCCATATTGATTATTCGTGACAATAATCAGAATCGGAAGTTCTTTACCCTTTCTGGAAGCCCAGACCAGACAGCTGGCAAATTCTCCTTCGGCCGTTCCGGCATCTCCACCCGTGACGATGGTGATCCCCTCCCCTTTGTGCCGGGCCTGCGCAACACCCGTGCCGATACAGGCCGCGTATTGCGTCTCGATAGGGCTGGTGACATTCACGACATTCCATTCCTTGATGGAAAAGTGCCCCACAAAATTGCGCCCGCCTGAATAAGGATCCGTCGCGGTGTTGTGCATCTGGCGCATCGCATCGATCATCTTCATCCCCATCGTCAGCAGAGTTGCCGATTGGCGATAATGGAAATGCAAAAAATCATAATCAAGTCCTTCGCCCTTTTTGATCAACAATCCGAGCGGCACATTAAAAGCCTCTTCACCCGGACCGCCAATCCAGAAAAAACCCTGCCCTGATTTACTCATCCGAATAAGGCGCTCTTCCAAAACGCGGGCTTTGACCATGAGGTCATATATTTTTGCTTGCAAGGAAGCCTGCAATTCGCGCTCAATGTTCATAGATTATTTGCTAAAAAAATTTTTCAACCAAGGCTGATTTTATCTTCTCCTTCAATTCTTCTTTGGAAATATTACAACCCAACTCTTTTAACGATGTCATCTGGTCGCCCGACATACCACAGGGTCTTGCTTGCCGAAAAGGAGTCAAATCACAATCAACATTTAACGCAAAACCGTGAAAGGTAACCCACCGCCGCACTGCAATTCCAATCGACACCACTTTTTTGTCGCCGCTCCATACTCCAGCGCAATATTCTTGTCTATACCTTCCCTCAATCCCGTAGGTTTTCAAAATAGCGATCAATATCTCTTCCAATTTTCTTAAATATTGCGGGATGCTCATTTTGCGCCGATTCAAATCAAGAATGGGATAACCCACAATTTGTCCGGGTCCGTGATAAGTTAACTCCCCTCCTCTTTCGATATCGACAACAGGAATATCCTCCCCCACAGGGCGGTCTTCGAGGCGGGTTCTTCGACCACATGTATAGACGGGAAAATGTTCCGTAATAATAATGAGCTCGTCTAACTTTTTTAAAGCGACATCGGAATGTAACTCCCTCTGAAGTTTAAGTGCCTCTTCATAATGGGTCATGCCCAGATCAGTTACCCTCTCCCATAAAGGGAGAGGGAAATAAATTTTCTCCCTCTCCCCTTGTGGGAGAGGGTTAGGGAGAGGGGTTTTATCTTTGAAAAATGTGGATGGCTGTTCCATGGACCGCTTCGGCTCCTTCCATTAAAGTTTCGGTTAATGTTGGATGAGGGTGAACAGTGCGCGCGAGATCTTCAGCCGTTGCTCCCATCTCGATAGCCAAACACGCTTCTCCAATTAAATTGGAAGCATCGTGTCCCACAATCGCCACTCCCAATACGCGATCGGTTTTTGTATCCGCAATAATTTTGACGAAGCCGTCTGTTTCATTCGCGGTCAACGCTTTTCCGGAGGCGGCGAAAGGAAATTTTCCAATTTTAATTTGGAAGCCCGCTTTTTGTGCCCCGGCTTCATCGTATCCCACGGTGGCAATTTCGGGTGTGGTGAAAATAACAGCGGGCATTGCGCGCACATCGTAAATTTCCTTTTTACCCGCAATCACACCTGCCGCAACCAATCCCTCTTTGCTCGCCTTATGGGCCAGCATCGGTTGACCCGCACAATCACCAATCGCATAAATCCCGTCGACATTGGTTTGAAGTTTATCATTTACCTTAATAAAACCTTTCGGATCTATTTGTATGCCCACATTTTCCAAACTTAAATTTTTGGTATTGGGAGTGCGCCCCACCGCGACTAAAATTTTGTTCACCAAGATTTTTTGTTTTTCATTGTCTTTTTCTAAACTCACCTCCGCTTTTCCATCCACCTCTTTCCAACCGGTAGCTTTGGTATTGAGATGAATATCTACTTTGCGACGCTTCAACTCTCTGGCGACCACTTGCACCAAATCTTGTTCCATGCCGGGAAGAAGACTCGCCGTTGCTTCAACAACCGTGACTTTGGATCCAAACGCGGCGTAGAAAGAACCAATTTCCAAACCGATATACCCGCCACCGATCACGCAAAGATTTTCCGGAATCGCGGCAAAACTTAAACCCTCGGTGGAAGTCCCCACAAATTTTTTATCAATATTAAATCCCGGAATGACGGCTGAGCTTGAACCCGTGGCAATCACCACCGTATCAAAGGAGACAACCTCTTCCCCCGCCGCCGTTTTAACGGACAACTCCCGTTTGTTTTTAAAACGCGCCTCTCCTTTAATAACCTCTACTTTGTTGGCCTTAAGAAGTTGTGCCACACCACCGGTTAATTTTTTGACGACGCCGTCTTTCCACGCTTGCAATTTGACCATGTCCAGAGAAACGTCTTTCATCGAAACACCAAATGTTTCTCCTTCAGAAAGATGAGAATAAAATTCGGAGGCGTGAATCATCGCCTTGGAAGGAATACAACCGACATTGAGGCAAACTCCGCCGACATTTTCTTTTTCAATCAGTCCCACTTTTTTCCCAAGTTGAGCAAGGCGGATGGCCGAAACATAACCGCCCGGCCCGCCCCCAGTCACAACCGTATCAAATTTTTTCATAAATCCACCCTCTCCCCGCCTCCCCCCTCAAGGGGGAGGTGAGAAGGTAAAAAACTATTTATATAAGCTCCAAAAAGGCGGCGCCCGGGTGTTCCAGAAAATGGATCACCTCTTTTACGAATGCCGCGACTTCCGCTCCATCCACAACGCGATGGTCGGCGGAAACGGAAATATACATCATCTGCCGAACCACAATTTTATCGTCTTTCACAATCGGTGTCGGTTTGATCTGATGCAATCCCATAATCGCCACTTCGGGATAATTGATGATGGGTGCCGAAAACATTCCGCCGATGGAACCAATGTTGGTGATGGTAAAGGTCCCGCCTTTTAATTCATCAAGCGTTAATTTATGATTGCGGGCAGATTCACCCAGACGGGAAATTTCACGGGCCAAATCAAGGATTGATAAACTGTCGACATTTTTAAGGACCGGAACAATGAGACCATCATCGGTGGCCACGGCTACACCAACGTTATAATATTTTTTGAGAATGATCTCATGCGTTGCATCGTCCAAAGAAGAATTCAAAATGGGATATTTTTGCAGAGCTCTTAAAACCGCCTTCATGATGAAAGGAAGATATGTGAGTTTGACTCCCTTTTCCGTCGCGGCCGGTTTTGCACTTTTGCGAATCATCACGAGTTCGGTCATATCGACTTCATCTACATGAGTAAAATGAGCCGCCGTGCGACGGGAAAGAGCCATGTGTTCCGCAATTTTGCGGCGAAGACCACGCAGAGGGATACGTTCTTCTTTTGGACCATGGACAATGGACAAGGGACTAGGGACCTTTTCCTTCTGTTTTTGGTCCATGGTCTGTGGTCCATAGTCTATGGTCCTTTTCTTTATTGCTTCCTCTACATCTTCCTTGAGAACACGACCGCCGGGACCGGTACCTGTAACAGAATTTAGATCAACATTTTTATCTCTGGCAAATTGACGAACAGCGGGAGAAGCAAGAATAGGACCATGGACAATGGACTGTGGACCATAGACCTTTTCTTTCTGTTTTTGGTCTGTGGTCCCTTGTCCATGGTCCATAGTCTTTTTTGGATCCATGGTCTTTTTCTCGCCTTCTTCACCAATCACCGCCAATGTTTGACCAATCTTGGCAATCGCCCCTTCTTTCAACACAATTTCTTGCACAACTCCTTCGACAGACGAAGGAATCTCCATCGTCGCTTTGTCTGTCATGAGCTCCACCAAATGTTGGTCGAGAGAAACTTTGTCTCCTTCTTTCACCAACCATTTTAAAATTTCCCCTTCTTGAACTCCCTCACCGAGGTCAGGCATTTTCCAGTCCATGTTCGCTCCATTCAAATTTAAAAATTAAAATTCAAAATTTTGAATTTTGACTTTTGATTTAACATAAAACTCCCCCGCCCTGTAGGAACTGCGCACTAACGGGCCGGAGGCTATATAATCAAATTGAAAAGTCTCTCCCCAATTTTTCAGATAATCAAATTTTTCCGGCGTCACAAATTCCTGCACGGGCAAGTGATTGTACGAAGGTTGTAGATATTGACCCAATGTCAAAAATGAAACTCCCGCTTTTTTCAAATCCTCAAAAGCCTCCAGAATTTCATCATCGGTTTCTCCTACTCCCAACATCAGAGATGATTTTGTGTAAACAGATGGAAATTTTTCTTTCACAAATTGTAAAACTTTCAGAGACTGATCATACGTCGCTCTGGGATCTCTAACTTGTGGAGTCAGACGGCGCACCGTCTCGATGTTATGAGAAAAAACATGAGGACTCGCATCGGCCACAGTGGCTATCTGATCTTCGATTCCCTGAAAGTCGGGGGTTAAAACTTCGATTACTAAACGGGGGTGGTCCCTCTTCGCTTCTTCAATAACTTTTGCAAAATGAACAGAACCGCCATCTTGAAGATCGTCTCTGTTGACGGAGGTAATGACCACATAATCCAATCCCATAAGGGCGATGGATTTGGAAATTTTTTGGGGCTCGAACGGATCTAACGGACTTCCCTTGTGCGCGGTCTTGACCGCGCAAAACTTGCATCCGCGCGTGCAAACATCCCCCATAATCATGAAGGTCGCGGTCCCCTCCCCCCAGCATTCTCCAATATTGGGACAGTGTGCTTCTTCGCAGACCGTATGAAGACGTTTACTCCGAAGAGCAGACCGAATTTGATTGTAACGATCCCCACCCGGAACCGAGACTTTTAACCACGAAGGTTTTTTTGTTTTTTGCTGTTTAAGCGCCGGAAGTTGCATTGTAACCCCCTCAAAAACGGGGGCAAACTAATACACCCAAACAAAACGCGCAACGGTAGAAAACACAGTAAAATTGACATGGAATTTCAAGGAGTTAAAAGATTAAAATATGTTGTTTTCATGCGCTCCACCTTGTTTTTTATTTGGATAGTATATATTATCTAAATTTAGATAATAGCCATTGACCAAATTCAGAAAATAACATAGGATTTGGATATGAAGAGTGATTTCCTGATCCACAACCTTTTCTGGGAAGGATTTGAAAGTTTCGAAACGAATGATCCCCATTTGAAAAAACTGAAGGGCCTTAAGTACATTCATAAATCAAGTCTTGAAACGGATATACCGGTTTTGTTTCCGGGAATCTATATGCTCACGGGCGGGCGTCAGGTCGGGAAATCGACGCTTCTTAAGTTGATCATAAAGAAGCTACTCGAACGAAAGCAAATTGTGGCCAAGCAAATATACTATTTGCCATGCGATACGATAACCGATTTCAAACAACTTATATTTGAGATTAACAACTTTTATGAGTCGACCAACAAGAGTGATTATTTTCTTTTATTGCTGGACGAGGTTACCTACGTCCGAGAGTGGGAACGCGCAATAAAGAGTTTTGCAGACGCAGGTCTTTTTAACAATGCCGCTGTCATTATTACCGGTTCGGACTCGCTTCTTTTGAAGGAAGCCACAATGATGTTTCCCGGAAGGCGGGGAAAATCGTCAAAAGTCGATTTCCATTTGTATCCCCTGTCATTTAGGGAATTTGTCTCTCTAAAAAATAGCACACTTGGAGCTACACTCGATAACATCGGAGCAAATTTCGATCAATTTTTTGGAATCAAAAACATCCGTCTGGACAGCGACCAAATACTCTCCTTATTCCCTTTATTCGAAGAATATATGCAAAGCGGCGGCTATATGCCGGCAATTAACGACTACGCGGCGCAAACAAAAATTCTTCCTGCAACCTATAACACTTATATTCAATGGATCGTCGGCGACATATTAAAGCGGGGCAAACAGGAATCCTATTTAAAAGAAATTATTTCTGTACTGCTTTCAAGAATTGGGAAACAGATTACATGGACCAATCTGGTAAATGATGTGGCTATTGAGCATCACAAAACAATCGCCGATTATATTGAACTCCTTAGCAGAATGGATGTGGTCAAAATTTTTCAGGCCTTAAGGGAGGATAAAATGCTCCCCGCTCCTAAAAAGGCAAAGAAAGTCTGCTTTTCCGATCCATTTATTTTTCATGCACTGCACGGCTATATAAAAAACGAAAATGATTTTTTTGCGCTGGCAAAAACAACACTTGAACCTTCGAGCGATTTGAAAAATTCCCTAATTGAAGGAATAATCGCTTCCCTTTTTAACCGTACTTGGGAAAGTTATTATATCAAGGCGGAGGGGGAGGTTGATATTGCGATTGTCAAGAACAAGAAATTTTTACCCATAGAAATTAAAAATTCGGTTGTTCTGCAAAAAAAGGATCTCAAACAAATCCTCAAATACAAGAATGGTATCATAGGTTATGCGGGATACGAGGTCGGCAAATTCGATCATTTGGATGTAGTCCCGATACCCCTTCTGGCGGCACTCACAACTTGAAACTAAAAGTATAATATATGATACTTTTTCATTGCAAAAAGTACCGTTTTTAGGCAATATAGGCTCCAGTGAATGAGCATCCGGCTTTGCCGGTGCGAATGAAAGGGGTGCGGGGGGAAGGAGCCCCGAAGGGGCGAGTCGTTCCCCCCGATATTATGAAGCGGGAAATCTCAAAAAAACTGAAGGAATGGGCAGATTCGCCCTCCAAAAAACCACTTGTTCTCAAAGGGGCGAGACAGGTAGGCAAGACCTTTATTATTAGTGAATTTGGAAAGAATAATTTTAGAAAATGTCACACATTCAACTTTGAAGAAAACAGGGAAATCCACAAGTTGTTTGATAAAAATCTGGATCCCAAAAGAATCCTCGAAGAACTTTCTTATGTTCATCAGACTCCGATAGATGTTCAAAACGACCTCGTGTTTTTTGATGAAATCCAGGAGTGCCCAAAGGCCCTCACATCGCTTAAATATTTTTGTGAGGAGATGCCTCTTCTTTCTGTCATTTCTGCCGGTTCGCTCCTTGGAATAAAATTATCAGAGGAATCTTTTCCGGTTGGAAAGACTGATTTTTTGCATCTCACCCCAATGAACTTCAGAGAATTTCTTGTGGCAAACGAAAACCACCTGCTTGTGGATGCGTATGATGGTGCAACCCTTGATAAACCCGTCGCAGAAATGGCCCATGAGAAATTGTGGCAGGAACTTTTGAATTATTATGTTGTAGGCGGAATGCCTCAGGCCGTTTTGACCTATATTGCCAACAAATCCGACAGACTCAAAGCCTTTGATGAGGTAAGAAAAGTTCAAAAAAATTTGGTGGACAGTTTCAGCAAAGATTTTGCCAAACATTCCGGAAAAAATAATTCCATCCATATCGTTTCTGTTTTTGAAAATATTCCCATGCAACTGTCGGCACAAATTGATGCCTCAACAAAAAGGTATTATTTTGGTCATGTCATTCCCGGAAAAAGAAGTTTTTCACAATTACAAGGTCCTATTGAATGGTTAAACACTGCTGGTCTTATAATCAAGGTTCCCATTTGCAACAGGGCCGAGATTCCCTTGAAGGCTTTCTGCAAAAACAACCTGTTTAAATTATTTCTTTTCGATATTGGCCTCCTTGGAGCCATGCTCAACCTTCCGGTTAAATCAATACTGGAGCAGGATTATGGCATCACCAAGGGATACTTGGCGGAGAATTTTGTCGCGCAGGAATTTTTAGCCGGCGGCATGCCGGAAATTTATTCATGGACGGAACAAAATTCTGAAATCGAATTTTTGATCTATATGGATGGGTCGATCATCCCCGTCGAAGTTAAATCCGGACTCAGAACAAGGGCAAAAAGTCTTCAGCAATTTTTTGTCCGGTACTCACCACACATGGCAATCAAGTTGTCGGCCAAGCCCTATTCCAAATCGGACCGCATTATTAATCTCCCGCTATATCTAGCCGGAAAACTTGGCGCCTATTCGCAGTAAAACGGGATAAGGGCTCAAGCGTTGAGTTGCTTTTCTTTCTGATCCCGCATGCGGTAGATGACGATGAGGACTTCCGCTATCGCTTGATAGAGTTCCTCGGGAATTTCCGCACCGATTTCCAGTTCTATGAGAGACCACGCCAACGGCACATTTTGAATGATGGGGATATTTTCTGTCTCAGCAATTTCGCGGATCTTCTCGGCAAAAAGACGTTGTCCTTTTGCCATAATTTGCGGCGCCATCATTTCCTTTTCATCATATTTTATCGCGATGGCTAAGTGGGTCGGGTTGGTGACAACCACATCGGACGCGGCAACTTGCTTTTTCACATCTCCCATCGCCAATTCCTGATGCAACTGTTTCCGAATGCTCTTGATGAGCGGGTCTCCCTCATCCTGTTTGTATTCCCTCTTCACCTCTTCTTTCGACATACGAAGTTGTTTTTTAAACTGCCAGCGCTGGACCATCACATCGATGATGGCGATGATGACAAAAAGGGCAAAGACACGCATCAGAAAACTCGATAGGACTTCACCGGCAATATGTGTGGAGACGGTCAGGTCTGTCGTTGTCGTCATGAGAATTTGTGCCAGATTTTGTTTGATGACAACATAGGCCATGTAGAGAACAAGCGTTACTTTGGCGATATTTTTGAGGAGCTCAACAAACGTGGTTACCTTGAACATGTTTTTGATATTCTCAACCATGTTGAGACGTTTGGCCTGAGGCTTCAGCGGTTCCGTGGAAAAAACAGGGCCCGTTTGAAAAAAACCGGCCGCGGCGGCTACCACTCCTATAATCAGCACATACGGAAGAAGCGTTTTTACCAAAGTAAAAAATGCGGTGTGCAGGAATTGGATCGTCTGTTCTGGACTGATTGATTTTTGGGAGATCAAATCGATACTACCTAAAATGAGTTTGTGAAACTCCTCGTAGAAAAAAGTCATCATGAAGGACAGAAGAGCAAACGCCAGCACCAGAATCACCACGGTATTCAGATCTTTGGAACGGGGGACTTGTCCCTTTTTGTGGGCTTCACGGAGGCGCTTAGGCGTCGCGTCCTCGGTTTTCTCTTGAGATGAAGATTCGTCAGCCATGCTGTTCCTTCATTATTCACAACCCCACTTATATATTATCGGCATAAACCTACCCCAAAGTTGCTATTATTTCCCCAACTTTTCCAATAATTTAGCCGCTTTTTGCGCGAAAAGGGTTTTACGTTGGGGATCAAGCCTTAAAACCTCCTCCCATTCTTTTTTTGCCCCCTCTATATCGCGCTTTGCATTGAACAATTCCACGCCTTTTAAATAGTGAGCGGAAATGAGTTGATCGATATTTTCTTCCTTGGCCGTAAACTCATCAAGCGCTGATGTGAGAGATTTTTGTTGGTTTTGAACAGATTTTGGAGATTCTTTTTTCCAAGAAAAAAACAGGTACACTCCCCCTGCGAGCAGACAAAACAAAACAAAAAAAAGAAAATAATAAAGTCCCTTCCTATTTTTGACGGGTTCCGAGACGGTTTCAGGCACTGTATCCTGAGCATAAAACCGAAGCCTCACTCCACCCAAGGCAATCTCGTCTCCGTCTTGCAGAGTGGCTTCTTCCTTCTTTTCTCCATTGATCAAAAGACCCTTTAAACTCTTCAAATCGTTGATGGTGAAATCTCCATCAACCTTGTTGATGACGGCATGCTTTCTGGAAACGGTTCTCTCGGTCAAAACAAGGTGATTGTTGGCGTCCCGCCCAAGAAAAAAAGTTTCATGGGCAATCACCACTTTTTCACCCGCCTGTGGACCATTTAGAATTTCTATGAAAGCCATGAAGTCTATTTATCAGAATTATAAAAATATTGGAATTGTTCCTTGAAAAAGACTCCTCTTTTGCGTTAATGATGACACATAATGCTCACAGATGCTCATTGGCTGGCTCAATATCTCAACAAACCCGATTTGCGAATCATTGATTGCCGCTATGTTTTGGGAAAACCGTCTGCCGGAAAAGCACTTTACCTTGAAGGTCATATTCCCGGCGCCATTCATCTTGATGTGGATCATGATCTTTCAGGCAAACAGGGTCCGGGTCGTCACCCTCTTCCCAAAGCCATCGACTTTTCAACAACCATGTCCAACGCCGGAGTGGATCAAGACACAACCGTCATTGCCTATGACGACATGGGCGGAGCTTGGTCTGCAAGACTTTGGTGGTTGCTCCGTTATTTCGGCCACGAAAAAGTTTTTATTTTAAATGGCGGCTGGTTGAAATGGATTGCCGAAAATAATGAGGTCACAAAAGTGGTGCCGCATTTCAAACCGCGTTCTTTCAAAGCAGTGCCGCACACAGACTGGATTGTCTCCAAAGAAGAGGTGCAAAGAAATCTGGAAAATAAAGATTGTCTATTGCTCGATGCGAGAGCTCCGGAACGTTACCGCGGCGAAATTCACCAACGCGCAAGCGCGCGGTACTCTGTGGGCTTGCATGAGAGGAATCTACCCAGTGAGCAAAGCGAACGTGAGGGGGAGGCTCCGCCGGCTTTGCCGGTGGAGGGGGCTTTGCCTGCCCCTATAATAGAACCGCTTGATCAACAGGCAGGCCACATTCCGGGTGCTAAGAATGCCCCCTTCGCGGAAAATGTTACTCAACCCAATAAAGAATTTAAATCTTTGGAAGAACTCAAGGAAAAATTCAAGACGCTTGGCGCCTGTCAGGCAAAAGAAATTATTTGTTATTGTGGTTCCGGAGTCACTGCCTGCAACAATATCTTCGCACTCAAGATGATCGGCAAAGACGCGAAATTATATGAAGGCTCATGGAGCGACTGGAGCGCAGACCCAAATCTTCCCGTTGAAAGACCCTAAAGGGCACCTCTAAAAACCCCGCTTGTCATCCTGAACCCTTCGCCATCATTGTCATTCTGAGCGGAGCGAAGAATCTGCTCGTGCTCAGGGTAAACTCCGTGAAGGATCTACTTGATAACAAATTGAATTCGAAGCACAGCGAGGAATGACAAATTGTGATTTTCATAGGTTTTTGGAGGTGCCCTAAAGCCATCCCAGTTGGCGGTAGCCGGCTACGGTTGCTTCCATGCCGGCTTCCAGATTGAAGCGCGGAACAAATCCCGCCTGTTTGATTTTTTCGATGCTGATTCCCCACGAGGAAAAAAATTGTTTTACATGTCCACGGTGAATGCGCGGCGATTGATGAAAACATTTCGCGCGGGCTTCTTCGACGGCCGCTATGGGCCACAGAATTATTTTCGGCACGGGAATTTTGGAAATTTTACGATAAAAAATGTGGGCCAGCGTATCAGCCACATCTTGCCACTGATAAAGATCATCATCAGCGATAAAATAAACCTCCCCTTTTGCTTTTTCCGATTGAGCTCCCCACAGGCAAGCCCGCACCACATCTTCAACGTAGGCCATGCAGATTGACTGGGGCTTTCCCGCCGGATAAATAAAATATCCTTTCTTGGCCATTTTGAAAACGGGATAGAGCATCACATCGCGCGCACCATAAATGGCGGGAGGACGCAAAACAGTGAGCGGCAATCGGATTTTATAACTGAGCGCAATGCGCTCCCCTTCCAGTTTGCTTTGACCGTAAAGGCTGATGGGATGCGGACTGCTTGTTTCATCAAGCAGAGAGCCGTTGGCAGAAGGTCCGATCGCCGCCATGCTGGAAATCAAAACAAATCTTTGAAGCTGGGGGGCCACTTTCAAACAAGCATCGAGACATAAGCGGGTGCCGCCCGAGTTGACCTGAAAATATTGTCTCGGGTCCGCACTACTGACAAGTCCTGCAATATGAAAACACCAGTCGGTATTTCGCAGTCCTTCTTTGAGTCCCGCGTTATCGGGAAGAAGATCTCCGTGCACCAATCGAATTTTTTTGTTTTTGAGCCAACGTAAATCACTGGTGGGACGCACAAGACAGGTCACTTCGTGTCCCTTTTGCAAAAGAGCATCGACCAAATGAGAACCCAGAAATCCGGAGGCGCCGGTAACAAAAGCTTTCATATTTCCTTCTCATAAATTCTGTACGTCTTGTATTTTTTTCCGCCCATAAATTCAATGCCCATGTTGATCCGCTCGTTGTCTTCAAGAGTCCAACCGAGTTCCGCCGTTTTATAACCACGCAAGATGCCGCGACGATGCATCTCCACATTCATCAAAACACTCAATGCCCCCAAAGCGGAGCCGCGATAGGGTTTCCGGATTCCCATCAGGCAAAGTCGCACCGACTTTAATCTCCTCTTCAGTCGCCACAACAACTTGGCCCAGCCAAACGGAAAAAGTTTGCCGCGCAAATCATGAATCGCTTCATTAATATTGGGCAGACAAATACTGAACGCCGCAGGATCATCGTTCACAAAAGCAAAAAAAGCCATTTCAGGATCGACAATGGGTTTCATGGATTTGGCAATGTAGTGGATCTCTTCTTCGGTCGCCGGCACAAAACCCCAATTTTGTGCCCATGCTTCATTGAAAAGCGTAATCATCGTGTGAAGATCACGGTCAAAATTTTTCATGTCAATGGAGCGAAATGTGAGCCCGGGATATTGGCGCGTGGCTTCTGCAAGCTGGAACGCAGGTGAGGGAATTTCACCAATTTTATAATGCCACGCAAAAGTGTCCGTCGCTTTTTTGAAACCCACCGATTCCAGCAAAGGCACGTAATAAGGGGGATTGTGCCCCATCATAATGTAGGGAGGGGACTCGTAACCATCAATGAGAATGCCGGTTTCATTGTCATACATCGTGAAATTAAAAGGCCCCCGGATTTTTTTCAAACCGCGCGCGCCCAGCCACTCTTCAGCCGCATTCACCAAAGCTTCTGCTGTTTCCTTGTCGTTAATCGATTCGAAAAAACCAAAAAAACCGCTCTCGTCTTTGTGGCGTTCCAAGTGAGATGGATGCAGTTGGGCCGAAATACGTCCAACCACTTCTTCATTTTTCAAAGCCAAAAAAAGTTGGGCTTCTCCGTGACGAAAAAACGGATTTTTTTTGCGATCAAAAAATTGATGGCGTTCAAATTCCAGCGGAGACACCCAATGCGGATCATTCCGGTAAATGCTGTGCGGAAACCGGATGAAGGTTTTCAGATCTTTTTTGTTGTCTACGCGTTTGATCTGGATGGAACTCATGTGTTCAGGGCGGCGAAGCTATAGGTTTCTCCCTGATGAGTCAATTCTTTTGGGATTTCAATTTGGTCTTTGAGGATGCCATATCGGGGTCCCAGTTTGGCAAAGGTCTCCAAAACCAAATCGAGTTCCTCTTTTGTGTGCGTGGCCATATAGGAAGTGCGGATGATAGCCTGACCAAAGGGAACCGCGGGAAAGACAACCGGTGTGGCAAAAACACCGCTTTGGAAAAGATCCTGCACCAGTTTGAAAGCCTTTCCTTCATCACCGACAAAAACAGAAATGATGGGAGTTTGCGAAGGAATAAAAGCCAGTCCAATTTCTTCAAAACCCTTCAAAATATATTGAATATTTTTTTTCAGGCCTTCCAGTCTTTGCGGTTCTTTTTCCAGAATTTCAAGACAGGCTAGAACCGTCGCCACTGCAGAAGGCGGCATTGCCGCGGAAAACATGAAAGAGCGGGCTTTGTGACGGACATAATCAATGACATCGGGATTGCCGGCCAGAAAACCGCCGATCGAGGCAAACGATTTTGAAAAAGTTCCCATGATGAGATCAACCTCATCGGTCAAACCAAAATAGTTTGCTGTCCCCTCCCCTTTAGGCCCCAGAACACCCAAACCGTGGGCGTCATCAAGAAAAAGTCGGACATCGGGAAAATCTTTTTTGACTTCCACCAAACCCGGAAGATCCACAATTTCTCCTGTCATGGAAAAAACACCATCGGTAACAATCAGACGACCTTTATCCGCGGGAATGGTTTTTAGTTTTGCGCGCAAATCGAGCATGTCGTTATGGCGATAGGTAACAACAGTCGCTTTGCTCAACCGGCATCCTTCAATAATGGAGGCGTGATTTTCAGCATCGGACAAAATAAAATCATCGGGACCCACAAGACAGGCAACGGTCCCGAGGTTTGTCAGAAAACCCGTGGTGAAAACGAGTCCCGCTTCTTTGCCAACCAATTTTATTAATTTTTCTTCGAGAAGATCGTGCAACACGGTATTCCCATTTAAAAAACGGGAACCGGTACAACCGGTCCCAAAACGATCAATGGCCTCTTGAGCTTTTTTCTGCACGCGCGGGTCATGGGTGAGTCCCAGATAATTATTGGAACCGATCATGACGACGGGTTTGCCGTCATAAAAAACCGTTGACCCGGAAGAATTTTCAATGGGTCGGAAGAAGGGATAAAGGCCCGAGGCTTTCACAAATTTGGCATCCTGAAAATCAAAACACTTTTGAAATATATCCATGTGGGTACTTGTACACGTCTATACCACCTCGCATCAAGTTGAAATCGTTAATGAATTTTGTTTTTTTTATGAACGATGTTCAGGAACTTAAACTCAGTTCAGGAGGAACATTCTTCAAAAGATGGGCGGCTTTGTTGATAATGCGTTGGACATCTTCTTCATTCAAAATTTCGGTGCGACCCACATTCAGAATTTGTGTGAGTCCCAAAAGCAGTGCCCAAATAACAAGCGTTGCCGCGCGGGCCACTTCCGTTTTGTCTTTTCGGTCTTTCTTGAGTTGTGCGGAAAAATAGGCAACCGACTTGGCCATGGAAGACTGGGTAATTTCCCGAAGTGTGCTGGCGTATCCATCCGACAAATTGATGTTTCCTTTTCCCTTAAAATTGAACATGAGAATGTCGAAGTAACAACCGTAATCGGCATAAACCAACATGAATTTTTGGATGAAGGAGACGAGGTCTTTGTGGGATAATTTCTTCTTTCGGTGCAAGGCTTCGTCCAGCAGAGTATCAAACTTTTGGGAACCCAGACAGGCAAGTCCCCCGTAAATGTCATCTTTGTTTTTGAAATAAAGATAAAGAGTACCGATGGAGAGTTCCGCAGTTTCGGCAATATCCCCCATGGTCACATTCAAAAAACCCCGTTCCTGAAAAAGATTTCGGGCCGCTTCCAGAATCTGTTCTTTGCGTTGTTTTTTTTCGCGACCTTTTCTTTCGGAGATTCCCATCATCCCTCCAGAATTTTTTTCAAAATGATATTGGCGCTTCGTTCTGCTCCCAGCGAAATAAGAGAAATGGGAACACCGATAAACGTTTCAATTTTTTTCAAAAATTTCTGACATGCCTTTGGCAAGCCTTCCAAATGCGTCATGTGTTCCAAATTTTCTTTCCAACCTTCAAATTCCTCATAGACCGGCACCAGATTTTCCCAATCGTTCAAACGTGTTGGTGGTGCTTTGATCTCCGTTCCATTTAACTTGTAACTCACCGCTATTTTAATGCGATCCAGATTCGACAAAACATCCAGCTTGGTGAGGGCCAGTGAATCCACTCCATTCAACCACACCACATATTTCAACCAAACCAGATCGAGCCATCCGCAACGGCGTTTTCTTCCGGTGGTGGCACCAAATTCATGTCCCCGCGTTTGCAAATGCTCACCCACTTCGTCATGCAATTCTGTTGGGAAAGGACCGTAACCCACACGCGTTGTATAGGCCTTAACCACGCCAAGCACCGTATTGACAAGCTTTGGCGGAACACCCGCACCCGTGGCCAAACCGGAAGCCACCGTATTGGAAGAAGTGACAAAAGGATAAGTCCCGTGATCGATATCCAAACCAACTCCTTGCGCCCCTTCAAAAAGAAAAGAGCGTCCCTCTCCCAACTTTTGTTGCAAAAGACTGTTGGTGTTTTTCACATAGTGTTTGAGATAATTCCCATAAGTTTCGTAACTCTCAAAAATTTCCGCTTTTGTGAAACTTTTTGAATCAAGCACCTTCTCAAGATAGGCATTTTTTTCTGGGAGCACATCTTCCAGACAGGACTCCAATATCTCAGGGTCGATAAGATCGCCCATCCGAATGCCGCGCCTTGCGACTTTGTCTTCGTAGCAGGGACCAATACCGCGGCCCGTTGTACCAATGGCTTTCGCTCCTTTTTTCTCTTCACGCACTTGATCGATACGCACATGATACGGAAAAATCACATGCGCGTTTTCGCTGATGTTCAGTTGTTCGGGATTTTTCAGGTAACCGGCGGCTTTGATTCCTTCAATTTCGTCGATCAAAACACAAGGGTCAATGACAACGCCCTCGCCCACAATGCAAAGACATTTTTGGTGGAGCACACCAGAGGGAATGAGATGCAAAACTCTTTTCTGGTCTTGAATGACGATGGTGTGACCCGCGTTGTTTCCTCCCTGACAGCGAACGACTCCGTCCACCTGAGGGGTTAAAAGATCAATGATCTTTCCTTTTCCCTCATCTCCCCACTGCAAACCGATGACAACGAGATTTTGTTTCATAGCGAAGTGCCCAATAATTTTTCCAATATAGCTTTTTGAACATGAAGTCTGTTTTCCGCTTCATCCCAGACTTTCGATTTTGGTCCGTCCATCACGTCATCTGTAATTTCTTCTCCGCGATGGGCCGGAAGGCAATGCAATACGATGCAATCTTTTTTGGCACTCTTCAGCAAATTTTCATTGACCTGATACGGTTTCATTTTTTGTTTTTTTTGAATTTCCTGTTTTCCCTCCTGCCCCATACTAATCCATGTATCGGTATTGATCGCATCGGCTTCAAACGCCGCCTCAAAGGGGTCTCTTGTTAGCCGGATATTTTTATACTGTCCAGACGTGGCTTTCTCCATCAAGAAACCATCCGGATCATACCCTTTGGGACAGGCAAGAGTCAGCGAAAAACCCAGAATCATCGCGGCTTCTATCCATGTGTTGGCCATATTATTGCCGTCACCAAACCAACCCACCTTGAGATTTTGAAGCGTTTTTTTATTTTCCACGAGGGTCATCAAATCGGCCAAAACCTGACACGGGTGAAGCAAATCCGTCAATCCATTGATAACGGGAATGCGAGAGCATTCGGCAAAATTTTGAAGACGTTTATGTTCATAAGTGCGCATCACAATTCCCTGAACATAACGGGACAAAACACGCGCGGTGTCTTCCACCGTTTCGCCGCGACTCAACTGGGAATGTCCCTGAGTCAAAGAAACGGTGTGACCACCGAGTTGAAACATCGCGATATCGAAAGAAACATAAGTCCGTGTGGAAGTTTTTTCAAAAAGAAGTCCCAATGTTTTATTGGCAAGCGGTTTGTGAAAAACTCCGGACTTGCATTCTGCTTTTAGTGTGATGGCTCTTTGAAGAAGTGTCTCTATTTCGCCGCAATCAAAATCAAAAAGAGACAAAAAGTGTCTGGTCATAAGGTCCAGTGTCCATGGTCCATAGTCCATTGTCCATGGTCCGTATTTCAGGCTTTCGGGTGGGATTTATCGTACACTTCCATGAGTTTGTCCAGTTCTACATGTGTGTAGCGCTGGGTGGTGGAGAGACTCGCGTGACCAAGCAATTCCTGAATGCCGCGCATATCGGCGCCGGCATTTAGAAGATGAGTTGCGAAAGTGTGGCGCAAGACGTGAGGCGTTACCTTTTTTTGAATTCCCGTCAGTTTCAGATATTTCTCCAAAAGTCTTTCCACCGCTCTTGCAGAAAGTCTTGCCCCCGATTTATTTAAAAAGAGAGCACCGCTGTCTGTTTTGCCGTGAAGGACTAATTCTCTTTTTTCCAAATAATTTTTGAGACTTAATATGGCTTGTTTTCCCATCGGAAGCATGCGCTCTTTATTTCCTTTTCCCAAAACGCGAACGAGTCCCTGTTCCAAATCAAGACTGGTTGTATTCAATGCAACCAGTTCGCTCAAACGCAAACCGGAGGCGTAGAAAAGTTCCAAAATCGCCTTATCGCGCAATTCCAAAATGGAAACCCCCTTTGGAGCCGCCAAAAGGAGAAAGACTTCGTCGACAGTTAAAAAACGCGGAATTTTTTTAGGAATTTTTGGGGCCTGAATTGTCTTCGCCATGTTCATGGCGATCCATTTTTGGCGAAGGGCATAATCAAAAAAACTTTTCAATGTGGACAGCTTACGGGCAACCGATGTGGCGGTATGATTCTGAAAAAGATCATTTAAAAAAGCCCTCAAAATGTTCGTGTCGATTTTTTGGAGTCCATCGGGACCGTCTTGGACGGCTTCGGGAAAACGTTTTTGAAGAAATTGAGAGAACTGTTTCAAATCGCCCAAATAGTTTTTAAGTGTGTGGGGAGAGGCGTGTTTTTCGGCTTGAAGATGACTGTAAAATTGGTCGATACTCTGTTGCACAGGGACACATTACCATTTTCGGGAAGAGGTATCAACAACTTACACGAGAACGACGCGAAAAAAGAAGGAGGCAAAAACCAAGGATCAGAAGGAAAATATCTCCAAGAATATCCGATGCTCCGTTTTGGACCAACTGACAGCCACCTTGGATGTGAACTGGCTCTGTTCCTGGAGGCCCACCTCCTCCACCACCTCCACCGCCACCTCCGCCGCCACCTCCACCGTCTTGTTGTGTGTCGGACCCGCCCGGTCTAGGTAGATCCGGTGGTGCACATCCCTGTTGTGTCGGATTATAGAATAAAGGACAAACATCACTCGGTGTACAGCTGTTGGGTCCGCCTACGGAACCATAACCATTCCCTGCTCCATCGCAAAAACCATCAGCCTTTTGAAAAATATCGCCCTCTTTATGATCGCTGTCCGGGTCCCATGGCGCCAATCCTAATTGCGCACTCTCGTCATAATCACAAGTGCGCGTTGCTCTGCCAACGCTGGCCCCAACAGCTACAATTTGAACACCACGTTGTGCAATAAGATAATCCTGACAGGTATCCACCGTTTCATGTCCATCATCGTTGTCATCATCCAGATCGCAGGCATCTCCTATGCCATCGCCGTCCATATCCGGTCCTCCCGACAGATTGGCAGAATTCATACACACATCAACCCAATCCACAGAGCCATTGCCATCCACATCGGCAAATAGGCGGTTTTGGTGCGCCGGATCGTCTTTCAAATGCAGATCAAAGATACCGCTTTCAGTAGCATCATCCAATCCATCGTTATCATCATCGGAATCACACGGATCTCCGAGACCATCATGATCGTTGTCATTCTGGGAGGGATTTTTGGTTAATGGACAATTATCAAAGTTATCTCTGAAACCATCGCCATCTGAATCGGTATCTCCCAAATAAACAGTGGGGGCCGCATCACAGGCATCTCCAATTCCATCTTCGTCCTGATCTTTTTGATCACGATTGGTAACCAGAGGACAATTATCTCTGGGGCGGATACAAAGACCATTAAAGCCCATGCCCGTGCCATCACAAATTCCGTCTCCATCGGTATCGGGATTATCGGAAAGGGTGCCGGCTTCAACTTCTTCCGCGTTGGTAAGGCCGTCGTTATCAATGTCTGGATCGCAGGCATCTCCAACACCATCCTGATCGGTGTCTTTTTGATCGGGATTATAAGTGAAAGGGCAATTATCTCGCAATGTGGAAGTGCCGTCTCCATCGGCATCAGCCGGTGTTGCATTCGCGGGCGGGTTTGGCATTTGCTGACAGGCGTCTCCTTGACCATCGCCGTCGCTGTCTCGTTGATCGGGGTTGGCCACGAGTGGGCAATTATCCACGCCGTCATTCGCATTGTCCCCATCCGCATCTGTTTCACAAACGTCTCCGATATGATCGCCATCCGTATCCGTCTGCGCGGGATTATAAGATTTGAAATCCAGATTGGAAAAAGAACTGCAAGCAGGAGCCGCCGCGCGCGTAGCTTGTGTGTATTGTGTCCCGTCGGGTTTCAAAATATTCATACAATTATCTTTTCTTCCGGCTACCAGATGATCCGAAATACCATCGCAATCAAAATCATATTGGCTCTGCCAGTTGGTCGGATCACTTTCATTGGCCTGCACGGCACAATCTTTATTTAAATCTTCCGCCACTTTCGGGTCGGTGCAAGTGGCTTGTGTGCAAGAGTTGGCAATTCCATCGCCGTCGTAATCAACATCCCATCCTCTATAAACACTAGTTCCAGTAGTGCGATCATAAGACCACCAAAACCAGTCTTTCTTGGCACACTCGATATCTCCCGCAACCGGGTTGCTTCCATCATAGATTGTAGACATTTCTGAAGTATTGAGGAAAATAAACACTCTCCTTGTGGCAACCAACGCAATTTTTTGTGTTGGATTGATCTGGTCTCCGGGAATATCAAAAACATGAACGAAACGCTTTTCATTTTCGCCAAGATTTGTTGACACAGGATCTCTTGAAATAAAATCGTTGGAAAAAAGGGTCGTCTTATATTTATAATCTGTGAGGGAATTGGTTGTTGTCACAGTATAAACTTCCATTCCATTGAAGGCGAGTGGACTCGCGGCCATGGTTCCGGTCAAGGCAAAGGTGGAGACATCTACAAAAGCGGCGCGAACATCTTTGGGGGAACCCGTTGCACCAGAAAAATAGTCAATAGGCTTTCCTCTCATTTTTAAAAAATTGGCCTGACTGATATAGACAGGAGCTATATCGGTTCTATCTATCTTCACTCCATTATTGAAATTTTCGATTTTTGTTTTGGTAATGGCATT
>JACRBV010000034.1 GCA_016213065.1 Deltaproteobacteria bacterium | reverse complement strand
ACCGCATAAAACTCATAAAATCGGAAGGTCCGAAGGGATGGTCATTGCCATCGCCTTGGACTGAAGGGTCAAAGGTCATCCCCATTTGTCCTTTTGTGTCATCACCCATCCCCGAGGGTGCCGTGGTGACGGAACCGCCGCCGGAAGAAGGACCCGAATCCGAAGGAACGGACGGAGAAGCGGGTGCCGGAGAAGGGGGTTCGTGACACGGTTCCTCTCCGGCAAATCCGTTTGTGAAAAATAAAAGAACAACCAAAAAAGAAAATAAGACACTGGTTTTCATAAAATTTTTCCGAAATTTACCGTCCCAGCTTTGGAATGGAAACTTTTTCGGCGCCTTGCTTGGTGTCCGTCTGCTGTAAGTCCCATTCTAAAGAAATCCTTTTATTGCCGTAATCGGCTTGTTTGCCCAGCATCTTCAATGTTTCCTTGTGAAACGCCTCCATCTGTTTGTAAAGGCCATCCCTGCTTTCCCAGTTCCCATGTAGTTCCCTTATTATTCTGTCGGTCTCTCTGTCTAGGGGTTCCGTTGATCTGAAAATGGATAACTGTTCTTTCTTTTTGACAACATCATGCCATTCCTTAAAAAGTTTGTTATCCGCATCCACGATTTTTCGATACTGCTCCTCATTGTCTTTTTTCAGTCTCTCCAACTCATCCAGCCTGATTTTGGCATCCACTTCATTTTTTTTGGCCTCAAAAAGTTTGTCGAGAAGTTTTTTCCGTTCCGGGTTTTTTTCTTCTTCAAAACCGCTTTTGTCGGGAATGGCAGGATCAAACGTCAGACCCATCTGCTCTTTCGTACTCGAAGGTTCTGCGGGAACTGTCACGGAAGGCGGAGAAGGGGACGGCGCGCTTTCACTCGGAACTGTTGTCATCACGTCTTGAGGGGGTGGCTTTGATTCCGGACAATCCGGCCCGGCCAAAACCGCGGAAGAAATAATCAGGATCATTCCAAAAAGAAAAAGGATGCGTTTCATTAGGGTCAGTTTACTCTTTTTTCCGACCGAAGGGGATGGGTATTTTTACACCTCATCTGGTAAGCGGGGGAATAGAGGCATTTTGAGCGTCGAATCTGGGAACGCCAGGGTCCAAAAAGAGAGGGGAATCTCTACCCCTCACGTCAAAAGTGGGCGGAGAAACGCCGGTTCTAAGCGACGACGATTCATCAAAAAAAGTGACAGTTACCATGGAAGCCGTGGCCTGAGCGTTGATAATCGAAATAAATCCCTGTTCATCCACGCTATAAGTCAGGCCCATCTGCTCTTTTGTTGTTGCCGGTTCGCTGGAAGTGCTACTGGTAGTGGTCGTGCTGGAAGAAGAGGTATCAACCACACATTGGGTGGAATCAGAGATGCAGTCTTTGCCCGCCGGACAGGTGTAGCCCGTCGGACAAGCGAAGAGAGAAGGGGCATAAAACATTGTCAAAACCAAAATCAGCCCTCCCATCTTCATCATAAAAATTCCTCTCTTTAAAATTCCGCTGACAAACCCCCGCCGCCCTGCCATGCTCGATAATTAAACACCGCGATATTCGATTTGTTTCGCGTATAATTGGCGTGGAGAAAACCTTTTATCGGCCCAATAAACGGGACCTTAAACTGTACAGATACATTGGAAATATCATCACTGCGCTTAGTGCCTGTCGTCAAACTGTTGATTTTGGAATAGCGGTTCCAAGCCTGAGAAAATAGCAATTCTCCCATAACATCCTCATAGAAGGAATGGCTGACGCCGAAAATCAGAGTGTTTCCACCGTAATCAAAGTCGGATCCCGTGGCGCGATTCCACAAATGGAAGTATCCCAGACGAAAACGCAGTTTTGTTTCCGGAACCGAAAAGATGTTGTTCATCAAGACCGTGTGGGAATAGGAATCGCGGTTTTGATTGGCGTTGGACGGAAAAAAATAATCCGCCCATCCAAAATTATAACCGATTTCGGAAACCAGCCAATCCGCCAATTTCCAGCCAAACAGCGGTTTGATTCCGATTTGATCCCGAAACTTGGCCGTTTGAATTATTGAAAAATCATTGGAAAAGGTAATACCCAAAATTTTGGTTGGGTCAAAAGAATGGCGAAACTGCAGAAAGGAATAATTATCCAAAAAATGCAGACGGCCGCTCACTTCATAAAGATTGGCGAGAATCTGATTCCCCAGAGAAAATTGACTGGAATCCGAAAGATCAAAACGATAACTCCCACCCAAGGTTCCTGAGGCAAACGGGGACTCCTGCCGGGAAATATCGGCCGGACGTGTTACGCCGTTTCCCAGATTAATGGCGTTGGTATTGTAATTGCCGCCTATATTAGAATAAATTTTCCAATTTTTCCCCTTCTCACTCTTTGGGCCTTCGGTAGCACTTGGGGCCTGTCTTGTGCCTGAAATCCTCGAAAGATAAATTTCTGTGGTTTTTTTGAGATTGGGATCTTTTTTTGCGGCTTTTTTGAGATAACTTTCAGCCTTGGAATAATTTTTAAGTCCAAAATAGGCACGGCCGATAAATTCCAAGGTCTGCCCGCGGCCCGGATGTTCTTTTTCAAAGACTTCCAAAAGCGAAACAGCCTTTTTCCATTCCCCCAAACCCAGATAACTCCAGCCACGTTCGAAATTCCAATCGGGATGCACTCCTTTTTTAAGGCCTGCCCGATCCAGTTTTGGAGCCGAAAGTTCAAATTTCCCCAAACGGTTCAAAGCAACGCCTTGAAAAAAGAGTGCTGTTCCATCATTAGGATCGGCCTTGAAGGCCAGCTCAAACTGCTTTAGCGCCGATTCAAAATTTCCCTTCGTCAAAAAGGAATAGCCTTTCTGGACCAGTGATTTCGATTTATCGGAGGAGACGGCTTCCGTTGTCGGAAGCAAAAGAAGGAGTGCAATAAAAACAAAGAAGACTTTTTTATTTTTCTGCATCTGAAAACTAAAAACCATATTTTAAGAAATTCGTCAACAAAAGAACCAGCACGAAGATTTTGACGTTTGATTTTATTTTGACTTCAAGGGTGTCTCTTGATAGTTGAACCCCCATTATGGATCGTAACTTAGCTCTTGAATGTGTGCGTGTCACGGAAGCGGCGGCGCTTTCGTCGGCCCGATGGGTTGGTAAAGGGAAAGAAAAAGAATCCGATCAAGCGGCTGTCAATGCAATGCGGCTGACGCTGAACAATCTTCCTATACGCGGGCGCATTGTTATTGGCGAAGGAGAAAGAGACGAAGCGCCGATGCTTTTTATCGGGGAAGAAGTGGGAGCGGGGAAGGGCCCTGAGGTTGACATTGCCGTTGATCCTCTTGAAGGCACCACCATCACCGCGCAGGGGCGCTACAATGCTCTTGCAGTTATTGCCCTTGCCAACCGTGGTTGTTTTTTGAATGCCCCCGATACCTACATGGAAAAAATTGCAGTGGGTCCTGATGCTAAAGGGACTATCGATCTGACAAAAAGTCCCACGGAAAATCTCCGTAACATTGCCGCCGCCAAAAAAGTTTCTGTCGAAGATTTAACTGTCATTATTTTGGAGAGAGAACGCCATAAAGAATTGATCGCTGAAGTGCGCGAATCGGGTGCCCGTATTCGACTGATTCAAGATGGTGATATCTCCGCCGCCTTGGCCACCTGTTGGCCGGATCGTGGCGTGGATGTTTTGATGGGAACGGGCGGTGCTCCCGAAGGCGTGTTGGCCGCGGCGGCCCTTCGTTGCGTGGGTGGAGATATTCAGGGACGCCTTGTTTTCAGAAAAGAAGAAGAAAAAGAGCGCGCCAAGGCGATGGGTATCAGAGAATTCGAAAAAATTTACCGGATCGAAGAACTAGCGCGCGGTGATGTGATGTTCGCGGCAACCGGTGTCACCAATGGTGATTTTTTAAAAGGCGTTCGCTTCTTCCCGGGCGGTGCCGCGACGCATTCCATTGTTATGCGCTCGTCAACAGGCACAATTCGTTATCTGGAAGCGAGCCATAACTTTAAAACCAAGAAGCCTTCATTCTAATGGGCACATCCAGAAACGATGATAATCGGAAACCTCTCAAAACTGCCCAGATGCTAGGCGCCCGCAGGCCCGCAACCGGAGCGTACATGGAAGTACGTGAGGATTGCGGGCTTGCGGGCAACGACGCAGATGGGTGGTTTTCGGAGGTTCCCTAATGGTTTCACAATCGATCCTTATTCAGGCCCCCATTGACGTTGTCTATCATTGCATTGTCGATTTTGAGTCGTATCCGCAATTTCTTCCCGAAGTAAAATCCGCCAAAGTGGAATGGGTGGATGACAAAGAAATGGAAGTCGCCTTCAAAGTTAACCTCATCAAGGAAATTGCTTACACGCTTCATTTTGAACTCGATCCCTCCCGGTCCGTTTATTGGAAATTAAAACAGGGCGACATGATGAAGGCGAATAGCGGGAGTTGGGAGTTGAAGGCAAAAGGCGATAATACCACCCACGCCACTTATGCGATTGATATCCGTTTTGGTTTGTGGGTTCCCAACATGATTACACAAACACTGACAGAAAAAAGTCTTCCACAAACCCTGAAGCGATTCAAAAAACGGGCGGAGCAATTGAAATTCAAAAATCAAAAAGCAAAAATCAAAATTAAAGACTAAAAAATGCCTATGCACTTGAGTCCCGTTCTGTCATTCCCGCGAAAGCGGGAATCCAGAAACCGTTGAAATCACTGGATCCCCGCCTGCGCGGGGATGACAAAAAGGGAGTGGTGGAAAATGCTGAAATTTTCAAATTGTCATTCTGAGCGAAGCGAAGAATCCAATATTATCAAGTAGATCCTTCACTGCGTTCAGGATGACAACCATGAAAAACGCATTTTCCACCACTCCCAAAAAGAGGGCAAAGGTTTTCTTACGGGATTCAAGTGCATAGGCATTAGACTAAAATTTAACCTTTTGAATTTTAAATTGTCATTTTGATTTTTGATCTACAGCCTTCTGATAGCGGGCCAGAGCTAACAGTGGGAAATAGTACCGATAACCATGGTAGCGAATATAGAAGTGGCCCGGGAATCCTGTGCCCGTGGAATATTTTTCTTCCCAAACACCCTCTGCATCGGCGCGATCCAGAAGAAACTGAACGCGGCGCGGGTCGAGTTGGCGGAGCTGGAGCGGACGTACGGTGCCGCAGCGGCGGACAATGTGGAATCCAAGCGTCCGACGATGCGTGGCTTCAAGATCAGCCACGGTTCGATCGGT
>JACRBV010000033.1 GCA_016213065.1 Deltaproteobacteria bacterium | reverse complement strand
TAAACGAATATGTACAGACATAGTTTTCCTTTAGTTGACTGGGCCTTCTAGCAATGCTTTAGGGGGGCGTCAAGTTAAATTCAAAGCTGTAAAGCCTGCTCGCATTGGAAAGCAAAAAAACACGATTTTCGACAAGAATGGGGTCACTATAACTTCCCCCCTTCACAAACCAGCTGTGAAGGATATCCCCCTTATTGCGATCCAAAAAGTAGGTTTTCCCCTTTGTTGCCACGACCGTTAGCCAATCTCCATAAACCGCCGGAGAGGAGATCTCAGCTACATTTAAATTCTGTTCCCAAACAATCTCTCCGGAATCTGGTTTCAAAGAATAAACAATCCCATTCGCCGTTACATAAAGAGTCTCTTTATATAGAAGGGCATTATTGACATTCCCCATGGGAGCGACCCAAAAGGTTTCGCCATTATTGGGATTTAGGGCGAAAAGATGATTGTCCGCCGAAGTGACATAAGCCACCTGTCCGGCAACCAAGAGTGTGGCATCCACATCATGAAATTCTTTGGAGCGATCTCCCAACTGTTTGCCCCATTTCACTCGTCCATCTTTTGGGTCATGTGCCACGAGGGTTCCATCGGAATAACCGACCAAAATATTTCCGCCGACATAAACAGGATTAGCCGATTTGCGAACGGTAAAACCGAGATCTTTGGTGCGTTGACGGATTTGCCATAAAACAGTGCCTTTATCCGCATCCAAAATGGCCAACTCTTTACTCAAAGTGACAACATAAAGTTTGTTGTCATAATAAAGAGGCGCCGACATAATTTCCCCGTCAAGATTTGCAACCCACAACACTTTTCCTCTTACCTTATCGAGTGCATAAACATTTCCCTTCGTGTCGGGAACGAAGACAGTTTGATCGTGGATGGTTGCCTGTGCTTCAATTCCCCCTTGTGCTTGATAGGTCCAAATCTTTTTGCCACGGCTGATGCTGACCGCGTAAAAAAATCCGCGCTCCACACCGACATAAAGAGTGTCACCTTCCACAACGGGAGTTGCGAATTGAAAAGGGCGATGGTTCAACCATGAATTTTGTTTCAACTTCACGACCCATTTACGATGGACAAAAGAAGTGTCGACTTTAGAGTGAGTCGCGACTTTGGCTTTCGCTTTGGGTTTGACATGAACCTCGGCCTTGGCATGAACCACAGTTACAAATAAAAATGTCATCCCGACGAAAGTCGGGATCCAGAACTTTTTGAAATTGCTGGATTCCGGCGCCTGCCCTGTGCCACGACACGGGGTTCGCAGGAATGACAAATACGGGGGTTTTAGAGGTGCACTTAAGAACCTTTTTGTAATTTCAACCATAACAATTGTTCCTCAATGGCTTCCTGAAGTTCCGGATCGAGATTTTTTTCGGCAAGTAAGGCTTGATAAAGTGAATCTGTCTGTGGGTCTTTATCTAGTTGATGGCAACGGATGGCTTCGAAGCGGCTCGCCAGAGAGGCTTTATTCCCCGGTTCTTTCGCCGCGCGGTCAAAAAATTCAGCCGCTTTTTTATAATCTGCCTTAGCGCGATAACACGTTCCGACTTCTTGAAGGGCCAGAACCCTAAAATAAGTTTCTGCCCCGGCCTTTTCATAAGTCTGCTGAAAAGAACGAATGCAACTATCAAAATCAGCCGCATCACGCGCATTCCCTCCCAAAGCAACCAGAGCAAGAGTAGCGGCTCGCGTACCGGAAAAATCTTTAACCACTTTCTCAAGTCCTTCTTTTTTATTTTGGGATTCATAAAGGGCAACTTGGGCCTTTTTCTCCATTCTGCCCTGCCATGAAAGCCATCCTGCAATGCCACCAAAAAACGCAAGCCCCAGCACCAGAGTCAGCACAATTTCACGTTGATAGTCACTGACCCATCGCAATATGCGATGAGGAAGATCTTGTGGTTGAGATACGAGTAGTGACATGCGCCTCCAACTAACAAATCCATTTTTGGTTGGCAAGGTTAGATACTTCTTTTGTCATTCCCGCGCAGGCGGGAATCCAATCCTGATGTTGATAAAAACTGGATCCCTGCCTTCGCAGGGATGACAAAAAAGAAAATGAAATCGACGACGAGCAAAGAAAAAGTTATACTGCCTCCATGTGGTTGGAACTCCGTCTGAAAAGATTGAAAGCAAAGTGGCAACATCTTGAGGATTATTTTCGTAGCCTTCCCCAATCCAACGACATCGAACGTGTCACCGACTTCGCCCAATGCAAACATCCTGTTCTGATTCTATATGGTTTTGGCGCGACGAGGCGCAGTGTTTCCATTTTGGAATCGAGATTGCGCAAAGATGGTTTTGGTGTTTTTTCCGTCAAATTGGGGGGCCTCATGGATTTATTCAACACGGCTCCGATTGATGAAGTGGCGAAAAAGGTGGCCCAAAAAATTGAAACTCTGTGCGCACGCCACAACCTCCCCCGCTTTACCATCATCGGCTATTCAAAAGGAGGGCTCATCGGGCGTTATTATGTGAGTTATCTGGGCGGAGCCAAACGGGTTCATACGCTTATCACGCTTGCAACGCCCCACCGCGGAAGTCCTTGGGTTGTTGTGAGCAGTCTTTTTCTTGTGGGGCTTTTGTCAAAAGGTTTGCGCCAAATGCTACCCGCCTCACCTTTCATGAGAAAACTTGCAAAGACGCCCATTCCCGAAGGCATGTATGCCGTCTCCATTTCATCAAAAAAAGATAAGACGTGCCCGCCCCGCTTTAGTCAGCTCCCTTCACCTCTGCAAAGCTCTTCCGTCTACAACATCACGCTCCCTTTTTTGAATCACTCCGATTTTGTGATTAAGCCTTCGGCTTATTCTGAAATCTACAAACACATCATGGCTGGTTTGCAACACGCTGAGAATGTCTGACTTGAAGGTAGGCCACCACTTCCGCGGAAAAAAGCAGAATGTTTGCAACGTAAAAAATCCATAAAACTAGAAGCACAAAAGCAGTCAAAGAACCGTAGATCACGTTATAGCGGGCGAACGACCACAAAAAATACCAGCGAAAAAAATGTTTGGCGATAAAAATGCCGAGGGCAAAAATAGCCCCTCCAAACAGGACATATTTCCAACGAACACGATGATGAGGGATCAAAAAAACAACGAGCACAAAAGAAACAAAGGACAGAAGCATAAAAAAAAGTTTCCCTCTTAAAATAACTCCCAGAGGAAAATTAAGACCCAAATGAGTCAGACCCCGCGTAAAAAGATCGGCGGCGGTAGGGAGAAAAAAGAAAAAAGAAATAAACCCAATCAAGGCAATGGCAATAAGACGGGAATGGAAAAAATTACGCTTCTTCTCCGTCGCAAACACAACATCCAGCGCCTTTTCAATGGCTCCAAAAAGGAGGGTCGCAATAAAAATCAAAAAGACAAGCCCCACCACTCCGAAAGAACGCCTCTGTCCCACCACTTCATTCAAATTCTTCAGTAAAAAAACTTTTACTTGCGGAAGCAAATCGGCAAGAGCAGTGACCAGTTGATGATAAACTTCCTGCGAAGAACCGAGAAAAAAACCGACCAGAGAAAAAATAATCAAAATAATAGGGACAATGGAAAGCAGGGCGTAAAAAGAAATATTCGCCGCCAGAAAAAGATCGTCATGAAGAAAAAAATTTTTCAGAATGGTTGCAACGGGTTTCACTCCACTCCTTATAATATTGATTCGCGTCTACGGAAAGTCAAATGTATGGGTATCCCTTTAATATCCAATTCGTCTTGCAGTTGATGGATCAAATAACGCCGGTACGTTTCGGGAACGCCCTGCGGAAAATTGGAAAACAAAACAATGTGCGGCGGAGAAACTCCTACTTGCGCGGCGTAATAAAGTTTTACCGTTTTACCCTTATATAAAGGAAGAGGATGACCTTCCGCCACTTTCTTGAGCCATTGGTTGAGCTTCGGAGTGGAGAGACGTTTTTGCATCGCTTCACAAATGGCGTTGATGCTGTTCCAAATCTCTTCACACTGTTTTCCGGTTTTGGCCGAGATACACATGACGGGAATTTCATGCAATTCCCGAAGTTGTGGCCGCAAATCTTCGAGATATTTTTCCTTATTGGCTTTCATCAAATCCCATTTGTTAACCAAAAGCAGAAGCCCCTTTTTCTGTTCCCAAATTGTGTGGGCCAGTTGCAAATCCTGATGGGTTATCCCTTGCGTGGCATCAAGCAAAAGACAAACGCATTGACTGTCATCAATGGCGCGAAGACTCTGAATCACGCTGAATTTTTCCAAACGGGTTCGTGTGGCACTCTTTTTTTTGATCCCCGCCGTATCAACCACAACAAATTGTTTTCCCTCTCGCTCAACCAAAATATCAATCGCATCTCGCGTTGTGCCGGCTTCGTCATGTACGACAACTCTCTCCTGTCCTAACATCTGGTTGATAAGGGTTGATTTTCCGACATTGGGCCGGCCAATAATTGCCAAACGCATCGCCTCTGCAGGAAACTCGGGAGGTTTTTCTTCTTTGGGAAGTTTTTCGTAAATAGCTTCCAGCAAATCTGAAATGCCGCGCCCGTGCTCTGCAGAAACAGCAAACAAAGGTTTCGCGCCGACTTTATTGAATTCAAAAACATCGGTTTCATGGGCGGTCCTATCAACTTTATTGACGGCAAAAAAAATTGGCTTGCCTGCTTTGCGTAATTCTTTGACCAACGCTTCATCAACGGGATTCAAGCCCTCTTGCACATTAAAAAGACAAATCAAAAAATCGGCTTCTTTGATGGCTTCAAAAGCCTGCTCCCAAACTTTTTTGTTGAGGGGTTCTTCGGCGCCCGGAATCAACCCGCCCGTGTCGATGGCCATGAACGTGGCTCCGCGCCATTCCACCAAACCATAATGACGGTCTCTCGTAACGCCCGGTTGGTCATCCACCAAAGCCTGATATTTTCCGGTGAGCCGATTAAAAAGACGCGACTTGCCAACATTGGGCCGGCCGATAATTGCAATGACGGGATGAGACATAAGGGCGACATCCTTGACAAACTTGTGCTCAAAAGGCAAGTTCCTTAAAAATTGAAAAATCAAAACTTTGATCTTTGATTTTTAACTTTTGATTTTTTTTGGCTGGATAGCTCAGTTGGTGAGAGCGAGGGATTCATAACCCCTAGGTCGGCGGTTCGACTCCGCCTCCAGCCACATTAGAGAACCTCCCAATTTTATGATTTCTTTTTAAGCAGTTTGTCCAGATCGGTGTAAATTTCCGGCATCTCAAGAACTCTGGCAAATTCTTTGACCCATTTCCGAATACGAGACAGACTCAAGCGCGAATTGGATTCAATAATTGATACAACATCGGCCAAGTCCTGCTTGCGATGCGCAACTGCTTTCATAATCACCAAATCTTCCGGAGTCGGCAAGGGAATGGTAATTCCGGCCATCTTCACTTTTTGTTTGCGACGCATGCTTTCTTCCTCGAATGGCAAGCCCCCCAAAGAGATATCAACCTCCACTTTGCTTTCAATATGTTTCAAAAGTAGCATTCTAGTTCGTCGGGCAAAATGCAATGGATCAGGAATTCGGGAAACAAAACCAAATTGTGCACCGGATTCCAAAAAAGAAGCCCATTTCGATCCATCCAGCAAAATCATGGCATCAATGTCCTCTGTAAAACGGGGACGGCTTAGAAGCGAAACGGCAACACCCCCAATGATTAAGCCCTGAACCGGGCTTTTGCGAAACCAGACAAGCAAATCAGTGAGCGTTGCTTTAAAGGGATCTGATATTTTCTTTTTAACCATGATTTAAGAGATGATGTAGGCGGCTCCAATGCGTGTGTTGTCTTGTTTTTTCTTTGGGATTTTTTTTTGGTCGGGCAAACAACTTTCCTGCGGCAAACAAGACAAGAATTTGATGAAATTTTTGCTGAAATGAAACTTTTTTTCTCTCGCCATTTAGAAAGCGGGCTACTCCACGCCATCTTTTCAAGTAAGCACGCCCTTCTTTCCTTGTCATGATTCGTTTCATAACTGATTCAATAGTGCCTTATTGTCCCTATTTTCTCAAGATTTTTTCCAGTGCTTCGTAGGGATTCAGTTTGTCCGCGGCTACTTTTTCGACCAAGGTTTTCCATTTTTTCTTCGTCTCCAACTCTTTTTGGATCTTTTCTTTGAAGGCTTCTCCGCAGAGTTCCATAAACTGCTCACGGCGGATAGCGATTTGGTGCTGTTTGTGCGTCGGTTCGTTTTTAAGATGAGTCTGATGTTCCAACACGGATTTCCAAAGCTCCGTAACACCAACTCCCTTATTCGCTTCGGTCAATAAAACAGGAATGTCGCCTCCACGGGTCCATGGTTCATCATTCATGATCTTTTCATGGTCCCTAGTCCCTAGTCCATGGTCCATAGTCCTTTCTTTATCGCTGTTCGTTCCCATCGTGATCATCGACTGAAGCATTTGTTGCAACGAATGCGCGCCCTCTCTATCGGCTTTATTCACCACAAAAATATCGGCGATTTCGGTGAGGCCCGCCTTGATGGTTTGAATCGTGTCGCCTGATTCGGGTACCAACACCACCACCGTTGTTGTAACAAGTCCCATGATGTCCAATTCCGTTTGCCCCACACCCACCGTTTCCACAATGATCTGATCAAAACCGAAAGCATCGAGACAAACAATCGCATCATGTGTTGCGCGCGAGAGCCCGCCATGCGCGCCGCGGCTTCCCAGCGAACGAATGAAAACTCCCTCGTCCGTGGCATGACGTTGCATGCGCACGCGATCGCCCAAAAGCGCGCCGCCGGTGAAAGGACTCGATGGATCGATTGCAATCACACCAACGGTTTTTTTCTGACCACGCAATAAATGAATCAACTGGTCCACCAGAGTGGATTTTCCGGCCCCGGGCAAACCGGTGATTCCCAAAACGGAAGCGCCTTTCCTCTGTGCATAAAATTTCTTCAGGAGTGCAAGACTCCCCTCTTCGCGGTTTTCAATGCGGCTCAATGTTTTTGAAAGTTCTCTGAAATTTTTCATGGTCATGTGGTATCTAAAGTGAGATAATTTTTCAAGCTTATGTCCAAGAAACCACTTCAGATAATGGATGTCACTGTGCGGGAAGGAAGTTATGCCATCCAGTACAAATTCACCGCCCGACAAGTTGGCGAAATAGCACTTGCCATTGATACAGCGGGCATTCCCTACATGGAAGTTGGCAACGGAGGGGGCTTGGGTGTTCCCGATGAATATTATCGCGGGATCAAACCGCAATCGACCGATATCGAACAACTTCGCACCGCCAAAAAAAATGTCAAAAAATGCAAAATCGGTTTGATGGCCAATCCCTCCCCTTTCACGAAAAAAGAACATATTCAGGCCGTCAAAAAAGAGGTCGACTTTTTAAGGATCGCCGCCCGCATCGATGACATTGAAGCGGCAAGGGAGAATGTCGAAACGGCACGCACTTTGGAAATCCCCGTTTTCTTTCAGATGATGCGTTCTTCAAAGCGCTCCACCAAGGAAATTGTGAAGGCCGCAAAAAAAGCGGAAAGTTATGGCGCAAATGCGGTGTATGTTGTCGACACCATCGGTTGGTTTCTTCCTTCACAGGTGCGCGAAATTATTTTGGCTCTGAAGGAAACGGTTGCCATACCCATCGGCTTTCATGCCCACAACAATCTGATGCTGGCTGTGGCCAATTCTCTCGCGGCCGTGGAAGCGGGCGTGGAATATGTCGATGGAAGTCTTCTGGGTTTTGGGCGCGATGCGGGCAATGCACAACTGGAGGCTTTGGTTGCTGTATTGCAACGCACGGGACATCTCAAAAATGTAAATCTCGATAAACTTCTGGAAGCCGCAGATCAACTCATCGCACCGATCATGCCGGAGACGCAAGGCTCCCCTCCTTTGCAAATAGCTACGGCGCATGCCAATGTTTGTCTTTATCCCATCGACATCTACCAACAGATTGCCCACGCCGCGCAAATTCCTCTTCCTGATTTGATTAAAAAATTGGGAACCTATTCCGAATCGGAACCCGATATCGAAAGAGTACTCAAAGATTTAGGAAAAGATCCAAAAGAAATTTTCAAAAAATTAGGCCTTGCCTGACGAGGCCTTGGTTAAAACAGTCTCCAGAGACGAAACAATATACTCCACATCTTTTTCTTCCATCGCCACATGAAAAGGGAGAAACACGATTTTGTCATACATTGCTTCCGTGACCGGAAGAGTCACCATTCCAAAGCGGAGACGGTAAATGGGTTCCAGATGAAAAGCATACCAATGCGATAATCCAATTTTGAAACGCTGTGCCATTTCTAAAATAACGCGATGATAGTTTTTCTTAAGTCGAATCATGTAGTGGGTCACAACTCCGTCGCCCTGAATCTCCTGAAGCGCAACCTCTCCTTTTTTGATCAACGGTTTTAAAGCAGAATCATACCACTCTTTGACCTGTTTTCTTTTGGCGAGCAGTGCTTCCTTTTTCTTAACCTGTTCCAGCGCAATCGCGGCGCAGATTTCATTCATTTTAAAATTGTTGCCGAAAGTCTGAACCTCTTCATCGTTAAAGGGATTGAGGCCGTGGAACGCGATCGAATCTATTTTTTTCAAAAACTCCAGATCGTGCGACACCACCAAAGCCCCGCCAAAACCGTTAATCACCTTTGAGGGAGCAAAACTAAAAACAGACGCTCCGTGCGACGGAGGGTTGACTTGCCCGGCGCCCAGCCCATCTAATGTTGAACCGATGGCGGTCGTGACATCCTGAAAAAGAGCCACCTCGCCCCCTTTCTTTTCCAAACCTTTCACCAAGGGCAAAAGATCAATACATTGATTGACCGGTGTGAGCAAAATGGCGCGCGTTTTTTTATTCACGGCTTTCAAAGCTGACTTGATGTCCATGCAAAATGTGGCGGGATCAATGTCAACAAAATGCGGCGTGGCGCCGGCGGAAACAATGGCATTGGGTGCGGCGACATAATTATAGGAAGTGGTAATCACCTCTCCACCCTCCACACCATGTGCTTGCAAACAGGCTGTCAGCGCATTGGTTGCGTTGGAACAGCCGGTTGTATAGATGGGGAGTTCCTGCCATTTGTATTTGGAGACAAGATATTCAAGCAGAGGGTTTTTTTCAGGAGGCCGCGGGAAAAAAGCCTGAGTGAACTCACGGTTTAAAGATAAAATTGGACTATTTTTTCCTATGGCGAGATTAAGGTAGGGATTTTGATCCAGACGAGCGAGCAACTCGACAACCGAAATAATTTCATCCGCCCCTTCATTTTTTCCCCACTTTTTTAGATGGATGAGTTCTTCAATGAGTTCTTTGGTTTTCCCCTGTGGAGGATCTAAAAAAGAAAGTCCGAATAGATGACGAAATTTCATAATATCGAGGGGAACGACTCGCCACTTCGTGGCTCCTTCCCCCCGTACCCCTTTCATTCGCACCGGCAAAGCCGGATGCTCATTCACACGAGCCACAGTGTAACACAAAAACCCGGCCCTAAAAACACAATATTTACAAGCAATATCAATGGTTTGCAAAAATGAGTGTTTTTTTATTCCGCGCACGCAACTTTGGGGTGTCCCTCAACCGAAAACTTTAGTGAAGGGCAACAAGTCCGTAAAGGCGGACGGAGGATGCAAATATGTTAATACTTTTAGGGTGTGGAACGGCGGCATTAGTCATCGGCATCATAGGTTTGGCCGTTGGTGTTGCTGGCACGGGTTACAGCATATATTCATCCGGCAAAGCTGAAGACCGCGCAGAAAAACAAACAGCAGATTACAAAAAGGATGCGGAAGATGCGAAATATAAAAGTATGGCCATGGATCTCAAGACCATGAACCAAAATATTGAAATGCAAAAGCGGGCGCTTGCCGTGGATAACCGAGAACTTTTACAAACAGAAAGAAAGAAAAAATATAAAAACTATGGCCATCCCGTAGGGACGGCTTAAAAAAATGGGACCATGGATTATGGACCATGGACTATGGACCATAGACCATGGACCAGAATAGAGGAGGAACTATGATTTCAGCAGGATATATCGGAGGGGGAGAAGGGGTAACGACAATGCCACCGGCAGTAGCGCCAGCAACTGTGGTGCAACAGACGCCAACAGTCACTATCGGAACCAGTGGGCAAGTTGCTTTCCCTATGACTCCCGTTGATGGTAAAAATGAGGCGGTTCAAGGGGCACTCGTAAATAATTTAAATGCCCAGACATCAAAGCTGAATCAGCCTTGGTACCGAGATGTCAATTCTATC
>JACRBV010000032.1 GCA_016213065.1 Deltaproteobacteria bacterium | reverse complement strand
TTCCGATGAATGGCTTGCTGAACATTTTCGTAAACCCCAGCATATGGTCCACAGTTCCACAATGCCGGAACTCAATCTTCTGGATGAAGAAATTCAGGCGCTTATCGCCTATCTCAGAAATATTGGTGGCGGAGGTATTTCCTATGCCAAGGCGGCAAAAATATTCGAAGAAAATTGCCAGACTTGCCACCGCCTGAGAGGGCGTGGGGGTGATATGGGTCCACGCCTTGATGGCATAGGAAACTTCCATAACGGAGATTGGATGAAGCAATATATTCAAAATCCCCAGTCGGTGAACAAAGATTCCGAAATGCCCGGTTTTGAGTCAACGCTGAATCCAGAAGATATTGAAACTCTGGCCCGCTTCCTCTCCTCTCAAAAAGGGGAAAACCGTTAATTCTTATGTCCGGCAATATTTTGGAACTGAAGGGTTTAGGGCACCGCTACATTACCAACTGGGCGTTGGTAAATGTTTCTCTTTCTTCCACATCAAAAGATGTGATCGCGATTCTTGGTCCCAATGGTTGTGGTAAATCCACACTTCTCAAAATCCTCTCAACGCGGCTGGACCCCACATGCGGCGAGGGAACACTTTTGGGGCTTGACCTGAAACAAGACAATCTTGAAATCAGAACGAAGGTGGAGTGGTTGGGACATGAACTGGGTTTTTACAAAGCACTGACGGCAGAGGAAAACCTCAAGTTTTCCATGAGTCTTTGTGGAAAAAAAGCTGACAGAGAAACAATTTCTGAAGTTCTCGCAAAAATGGGCATCGTGAAATGGAGACATAAAGCGGTTGGTCTGTTTTCCACGGGTATGAAAAAAAGGTTGGCGTTGGCGCGGGTTTTACTTCGCCAACCCAAGGCAATTTTACTCGATGAACCCCACGCCAATCTGGACCGCGACGGAAAACAGTTGATGAATGCCTGTATCCTTCACTGGAAGAAGCAGGGTGTCCCCGTTTTTTTTGCGTCGCACGATCATTCCGAAGTGCTTCCCCTGTGCGATAAGGCGTTGGTATTGAATCACGGGACCGTTGCCTATTTTGGTGACCCCCAAACAATTCCATCGGATGTTATTTTATGAATTTTTTACACTGTCTCTTTGCTGTTTGTCATAAAGACCTTCTTTCTGAGCTTCGCAAAAGAGAGATCATCAACAACATCCTTTTTTTCAGCGTTTTGATTATTTTTATTTTCAGTTTTGCCATGGGAACGGATCCCATGCTGTTGAAGAGTCTGGCTCCGGGGCTTTTGTGGCTCGTGGTGCTTTTCAGCGCGGTTTTGTCGCTCGAGAGATCTTTTCAGGCCGAGGCCGAAGAAGGGTGTCTGGACCGTCTTGTGTTGTATACCGTCAGCCATCGCGCCGTCTTTCTCGGCAAAATGATCACCAATTTTCTTTTCATCGCGATTGTGCAAGTCATCGTTCTTTTTATGATGATGATTCTTTTTGATCTGGATTGGTTTCAGAATCCTCTGCTTTTAGCGGCCGTTATTTTTTTGGGGGATTTAGGGATTGCAACGCTTGGAACTTTTTATTCCGCCCTGATTACCAAGACCAGAGCGAGGCAGGTGATGCTTCCGCTTTTGCTTTTTCCAATGTTGATCCCCTTGCTCTTGGCCTCTGTTTGTGTTACCCAAGCGGCCTTGGAAGGGGACGTATTCGGTCAATCAAGACCGTGGCTGGTGATGCTCCTTCTTTATGACACCATATTTTTTGCCGCAAGCCTCATGGTCTCCGGACCGTTGATGGAGGCTTGAAGAAAGGACTATGGACCATGGACCAAACAGCGAGCCCCTGAAAAGGACACTTATGAAATATATTTTTATCGTTCTTGTCATTGCTTTTTTTGTTTTCGCACAAATATGGGGACTCTTTTTTGCCCCCGCGGATCAACTCATGGGTTTTGTGCAAAAACTCATGTACGTGCATGTCCCCGCCGCGTGGACTTCCTTCATCGCCTTCTTTATTGTCTTTGTTTCCAGCATTCTCTATCTGCTCCGAAAGAAAATTTTTTGGGACCATCTGGCTTCGGCCAGTGCTGAGGTTGGCGTTGTCTTTACAGCTTTGACTTTGAGCCTTGGTTCCATCTGGGGAAGACCCACTTGGGGAGTGTGGTGGACATGGGATGCGAGACTCACCACCACCGCCATTTTGCTTTTTCTCTACACCGGTTACATTATTTTCAGGGCTTTCATTGAAGACCGCGATCAGCGTGCCAAGCTCAGCGGTCCTTTGGGGATTCTCATTTTTCTCAATGTTCCCATTGTTTATCTTTCCGTCAAATGGTGGAGGACTCTTCATCAGGTGCAATC
>JACRBV010000031.1 GCA_016213065.1 Deltaproteobacteria bacterium | reverse complement strand
CCCTGTAAAAACCAGAAACCCTCTTTATCGATAACCGCCCAGTCTCCATGACACCAGACTCCGGGCCACTTTGAAAAATAGGTTTCCAGATATCGTTCGCGGTCGTTCAAAAATCCACGCGTCATCGAAGGAAACGGTTTTTTGCAAACAAGATAACCCACCTCCTCACGCACCGGTTTTCCCTCTTCATTGAAAACATCAATATCCATCCCGAGACCGGGTCCCTGCAGAGTGCACGATTTTAATGGAGCAACGGGCAACGGTGACAGCAAACACCCAACCAACTCCGTCCCTCCGGAGATATTGATAATGGGTGCTCGTTTTTTTCCAACGTGTTCAAAAAACCAGCGATACGATTCAGGATCCCACGGTTCACCTGTCGATCCCAAAATACGCAGGCTTCTCATCTTGAATTTTGTGACAAATTCTTCCGGATATTTTTTCAAGAGACGAATCAGCGTGGGAGAAACTCCCAAATGTGTGAGCTGATATTTCTCCACCATCTCCCAAACGCGGCTGGGTTGCGGAAAATCAGGCGCCCCTTCGTAAATAAACAGCGTCGCCCCCTGAAATAAAACACCGATTACTTCCCACGGTCCCATCATCCAACCCATATCCGTGAGCCAGCAAAATCGATCATCTTCTTTCACGTCAAAAGCGTATTTCAATTCTTTGGCGATATTAACAAGCGCCCCCCCGTGCACATGCATACACCCCTTGGGTTTCCCCGTTGTGCCGGAAGTGTACAAAATCATCGCGGGATGTTCGGAATCGACGGGAACAGTTTCACACGACGCCTCATGGTGCGATAGCACCTCATGCCACCAGAGATCACGGCCTTTTTTCCACTCCACTTCCTGTCCGGTTCGTTTCACCACAAATTGTGTTTTGAAATTTTCAAGATCTTTGACCGCTTCATCGGCATTGGGTTTGATTGGAATCTTTTTTCCGCGGCGGCAAACTCCGTCGGCTGTCACCAAAACTTTTGCCTCGCAACTTTCAAGTCTTGACTTCAACGCCTCCGGACCAAATCCTGAAAAAACGGGGACTGCCACGGCACCAATTTTGAAACAGGCCAACAAAGAAATTACCACTTCAGGAATCATCGGAAGATAAATACCAACGGCATCGCCCTTCTGCACACCGGCTTCAATCAGGGCATTCGCAAAGCGTTTCGCGTCATTGTTAAGCTCGGTATAGGTAAACTGTTTGGTGGCACCATCGTCCCCCTCCCAAATCAGGGCAGACTTTGCGGGAGAATTCAAAGCATGGCGGTCGAGACAATTGGCGATAATGTTGAGTTGTCCGCCCGTGAACCATTTGGTCCACGCAAACCCAAGTGAATCATCATAAATTTTTTCAAAATATTTTGTCCATTGAATCCCAAGGTCTTCCACACACGCTTTCCAAAACCATTCGATGTCTGTCGTAGAGCGGCGAATCAGTTCTTCATAAGAGCCGATCTTGTGCCGCTTCATGAAAAGTGCAATGTTGCTATTTTTGAGAAAATCAGGTGTGGGTTTCCAGACGATATTTTCCATATGTTTAGGAATGAAGACTGTCATTCCTCGCTACGCTTCGAATCCACTTTGTTATCGAGTAGATCCTTCACGGAGTTTACCCTGAGCACGAGTAGATTCTTCGCTCCGCTCAGAATGACAATGATGGCGAAGGGTTCAGGATGACATCCGTTCATAAGGATGCTTAATCAAGGTTATACTTACATGTCAAACCCAATACATATTTTTCATTTTGTTCTCATAAGCCTTTTCTGGGGTTGTTCTTTTTTTGCTATCGGCATCGCGGTTCAACACTATCCGCCGTTTTTCGCCGCCTTTTTAAGAAGCTTCGTTGGAATGGTCTTGATGACAATCTATCTTTTGTGGCGCCGTGGAAAAATACAAAAACCCAAAATCTGGCTCCAATCCTTTGGTGCGGGTTTTTTCACAATGGGGCTTGCGTGGGTTTTTCTTTTTTGGGGAGAAAAACACGTCAGTCCGGCATTAGCGTCTGTACTCAACGCCACCGTCCCCATTTTTGTAACCGTTTTATCTCCGTTGATGACACCCGAAGACAGACTGAGTTGGAATAAATGGGTTGGGGTACTGATTGGATTTCTGGGCGTCGCCGTCATTTTCGCGCCGGAAATTTCGTGGAATTTTTCAGTCTACCTTGAAGGCCTCATCGCCATCATTCTCATGGCAATTTGCTACGCCATTGGAGTTTTGTGGACACGCCGCATTGCCGAGCGCACCGGAAACGCCATCAATCTTTTCTATCAATGCCTTGGGTCCTCTCTCTTTTTACTAGTTGTCTCGATTATTTTCGAATCCCCTCAATCCCTTCAATGGTCGTGGCCCGGCGCCCTTTCAATCTTGTATTTGGGAATATTCAGTACCGCCATCGCTTGGCTTCTTTTTTTCCGACTGATCAAAGAAGCCGGAAGTGTGGAGGCAAGCGCAACAACACTCTGCGTTCCCCTCGTCGCCATTTTTCTCGACATCTTTTTTTTGAAGAAGTGGTTAAAGTGGAATCAGGGATTGGGCGCCATAGTCATTCTGGCCGCCGTTTTTATTATTCATTGGAAGCAGAAAATTCGTGACAAATCTAAGGTGCAAGGATTTGTTTAATCCAGACCTCCCCTTTTTTTTCGTACCGTTCTCTTTTATTAAGGCGGCTTTTTTTGTGGTGCAGAAATTCGATGGAATACGGGTGGAGGATATAACCGGTATAGAGTTTGGAAAGGGGAATGTCTTTTTTACCTTTTAGTCTTTCTTTCAATTCATGAAATTTTTTCTCCAAAAACTGATACGAAGGGACAACAACCGACTGATGAAATCCCAGATGATACACAATCTTGGCGTCCCTTGTTCTTAAGCTCCAAAGATATTCCAAAATGGCGTTTTCCATTTCGGTCGCCGTGCAACGCAGACGGACCTGCAGTGACAGCGTGGACCATGCAAGGCAACACTCCACATCATTGCAGTGTTTAATCTGCGCAATTTTTTCTCCACCTTCGCGGGTTACAAATCCTATTGCAGGGGCAGGCAAAGCCCCCTCCAACGGCAAAGCCGTTGGAGCCTCCCCTTCACGTTCGCTTCGCTCT
>JACRBV010000030.1 GCA_016213065.1 Deltaproteobacteria bacterium | reverse complement strand
GCGGTGGATGACAATGGCCGAGGACTTCTTTTTATTGCCCCTTCCGGAACCGGCAAAACCACTCTTTCCCGTTTTTGGCAGGAAATGAAGGACGCGGTTATTCTGGGAGATGACCGGATCATCATTCGAAAAGAAGAGGGCCGTTATTGGCTTTACGCAACCCCGTGGGTGGGAGAGTTGGGTTATGTTAACAACCACCGTGTGCCTCTTGAAAAAATTTGTCTTCTCCAACAGGCGTCGAAACATCAATGGATAGAAGAACCCAAACCAGTTTTACTACAAAAATTATTTGTAAATTCCTTTTTTCCTTTTTGGAGCCCCGAGACCGTGCAACAGGTACTTGGATTTTTTGGAGAACTGGTTTTGAATGTCCCCGTTGTATCGCTTCAATTCGCGAAATCCCCCGACATCATTGATTTCATCCGAAAGGAACCATAATGAGCGTGGCGGAAAATGCGGGTAATATAGCCTCAGCAAAACAAAATGTCCGTTTTTGCATATGCAATTTTGTCATCCCTGCGAAGGCAGGGATCCAATCTTTTTTAGCTTTTCTGGATTCCCGCCTACGCGGGAATGACAAAAAGAAACCGGACATTTTGTTTTGCGCTCGCCATAGCTACGCAACGGTTTCGTTCGATGATTACATGGAACGGCTCCATTGCAGTGCGAAAAAAAAAGGTGTGCCTGTGGAAGCGATGATAGAACTTACTTACGGTTGCAACCTTAATTGTCTCCACTGCTACAATCCAACGCACTTGGCACGAAACGAGACAGACACTTCACAGATTCTTTCCATCCTTTCCCAATTGGCAAAATTGGGGACTTGTCTTGTCACGTTCACAGGCGGCGAGATTTTTTCGAGAAAAGATATTTTTGAAATCCTCGATCATACCCGCCAAAAAGGGATGCAGTTTATTCTCCTGACCAACGCCACGCTTATAACCGAAGTCACAGCGGATCGCCTCAAACAATTAGACCCTTATCGGGTGTGTGTCTCATTATATGGGGCCACCGCGGAAACTTATGAAAAGGTGACGCGTGTTCGCGGTTCTTTCAAAAAATTTGTCCGCGGTCTTGATTTGCTTTTGCGGCAAAAATTTCCTGTGGAACTTCGATCCATTATTTTGAATACCAACCTCCATGAATTTGAAGCACTGCGCCGTTTTACGGAAAAATTAAGGTTAAGATTTGATTACGCAAGCGAAATCAATCCGCGACTGGATGGTTCCAGAGAACCGCTCCAGCATCGCATTTCCCCTGAGGAAGATTTGAAATTGTGGTGCGCATTTCACGGAAATAACTTCTTAAAAAAAATGGCGCGGGTCTCTTCTCCATGCAAATCGACAACACAGGGACCTTTCAACTGCCGTTGCGGAAAAAGCAGTCTTGTTATCACGCCCTATGGAAAAATGAATTTGTGTCTCTTCAATACTTTTCCGCAGGAAAACATTCTTGAATCTTCCGTGGCGGCCGGATGGAAAAGTTTGGTGAATCTGGTTCAAAAATCCAAACCGACAAAAGATTATGTCTGCACTTCATGTTCCGTTTTCGATTATTGCGCACGCGGACCGTCCGATTCTTTTTCGGAAATGGGCGATGTGAACACCTGTGTTCCGTATCAAAAAGAGAAAGCTGTTTTAAAAAAGAAATATGTCGAGGGCGTCTCTAAAAACCCCGATTGTCATCCTGAACACATTCGCTTCGCTCAGTGTAAACTCCGCGAAGGATCTGCTTGATAACAAAGTGGATTCTTCGCTTCGCTCAGAATGACAAATTGCGTTTTAATAGATTTTTAGAGGTGCCCTTGAACATCTCAAAAATTGCTCCGGAACTTCTCAAGAGCGGAGTTAAAATTTTTCTGGAGGCCAGAGGAAAAAGTATGCTCCCCGTTTTTGGTCCGGGGGATCGTCTAACCATTGAGCCCTGCGGTTTTGATGCGATTCAGGAAGGGGATATTGTGGTGTATGAAAATGCCCACGAATCCAAGGAGGTTTGGTTGGTGGCTCATCGTGTTGTCAAAAAAGAAACCAGCGCCAAGGGACGTTTTCTGCTGACAAAAGGAGATGCACCGCTTCAGGACCAAGAAACCTTTCTTGACGCCGGCGCTGTTTTGGGAAAAGTGGTGCATATCAAAAAAGTGGGAAGAGTTGGCAGATATATTTTAAATACGGGACTATGGACTATGGACCATAGACCATGGACTAAAAACTTAAGAAAGGGACGGGTCCACAGTCCATTGTCTATGGTCCATGGTCCTTTACAGGAGGGGTGGATGATTTATAAAAAACATGCGGATATTGTTTCCAGACAGATCATGGATGAAGTGATTCTGGTGCCCATCCGAAAAAATGTCGCCAACATGCAAAGCATTTTTACGCTTAAAGAAACGGGGGCAAAAATCTGGGAGTGCATTGACGGAAAAAATACGGAAGAAGACATTGCCAAAGTCTTGGCAAAAGAACACGACGTGGAGGAAGCGGTTGTGCGCAAAGATGTTTCGATACTCATCGCCCAGCTCAAAGAAGTAGGTGCTATCGAGGCGTTGTCAGTGTGAGCCAAAGGTAGCGCCGACGCATTTTTTGATTTTCAATCAAAGAGAGACTGAAAAAAAATCCAAACCGTCCCAGTGGTTTTTCCTTCCAGATGCGACCAACCAACGTGCGTTCCATTAGACTTGTTTTTTTTGGGCTTAGTTTGTTTAAGGCTTCACGCGGTATGGCGACGCACTGTTTTTCATTGAGATATTTGAGACAGTAAAAAACCGATTTTGCATTTTCATAATCTTGAGCCAGTTGAACAAGCTCTGCCCAGTTCAGTTTGTCTTTATAACATTCAAGAAAATGGGCGATGTCGGAAAACCAGAGCGGGCCACAGAGACGGTGGTTGAAGGCCAGATGAAAACAAAGTGCTATTAGAAAATCCTCCGGTGAGAGAACAAGGGTTGGGATCCCTTCAAAATCAAGTTTTTGCGCCCTTTGCCACATCTTCATAATTCGGGCGCTCGGTTTTTTTTGCAACAGGCCAAAACGCTTCGTGTTGATGATGTCCGTGTGGAGGTCCAGAAAAAGCAAATCGCTACGAAAGGGAAAAGATTTCAGACACGCCTCGGTCTCGGATAATTTATCGAAGGGAACAATCAAATCCACATCAACCATGGGTCTCAATGCCGGATTTTTGTACACAGTTTCCACGAGGGCGATCCCTTTGTGCAGGATGACCGGGATATGATGTTCTCTCAAATGAAGAAGAACTTTTTTCAGTTCTTCTCTTTGCAGAATACTTATGGCGGCCGTCCTATAGTAGGTCTGTTGAAGACTGTTTTGCATTGGCTTTATCTATTTGTAGGGGCAGGCAAAGCCCCCTCCACCGGCAAAGCCGTTGGAGCCTCCCCCTCAACGCCGCTTCGCGGCTGTTAAAATCTGTTTTGCATTGGCTTTATCCCTTTTCTTTATTAGAGAGAGACGCGGATATCAAGGACTTGTCGCCGAAGTCATTCTGAGGAGCGTTAGCGACGAAGAATCTTATTCTGACACTGTTCCAAATTGGATTCTTCACCCTTCGGGCTCAGAATGACACTTTGGCGACAGACCCATCAAGGAAACGATATGGTTTTGGCTGTTGAGACAAAAAAACTTACGAAATTTTTTGGAAGAAGTGCAACCGTTGCACTGGATGGAGTGGATCTTGAAGTTCCCGCCGGAGAAATTTTTGCTTTGTTGGGTCCCAACGGCGCCGGAAAGACAACGCTGATTAAAATTCTTTGCTCTCTGATCCTGCCTGATAGTGGAGAGGCTTCTGTTTACGGTCTGAATGTGGTGAAAAATCCGGCTGAAGTCCGTTCTCTTTTGAGTCTTGTTGTGGGCGAGGAAAGAAGTTTCTACTGGCGTCTGACCGGCAGGCAAAATCTGGAATTTTTTGCCACGCTTTACAATCTGCCGCGAAAGACGGCAAGACAGCGCATTGAAGAAGCCGCCTTCACGCTAGGTTTGGAAGATCTGGAAAAAAGATATCAGGAATATTCCACGGGCATGAAGCAACGCCTTGCGCTGGCCCGCAGTCTTCTTCACGATGCAAAACTAATTTTCATGGATGAACCCACAAGAAGTCTTGATCCCAACGCCGCCACAAAGTTGAGAGAGTTGATGCGGAGTTTAAGTCAAGGTCCGGCTTTGCCGGGCCGCGAAGCAAACTCGCAGAGTTTGCGGAGTCTAAAAAGAACAGTTTTTTTTACCACCCATCAGATTCAGGAAGCGCAAAGTCTTGCGGACAGAATCGCCATTCTCGACAAGGGAAAAATCAAGGCATGCGGCACACTCAAAGAACTCCAATGCCGATTCAATCTTACCAAAGCCTCTCTGGAACAGATATTTCAAAAAGCCACATCGGAGGATTCTTAAATGTTTTTCAGAAAAGTCTGGGGTTTTTTTAAAAGAGATATGTTGGAAGCCTTCAGTTACAAGACCTCCTTTTTCTTTGAGGGGATCGGGATATTTGCAAATATCTTTACCTTCTTTTTTGTTGCCAAAATCGTTGGCAATGCCAGTCCTCTGCTTCAGGCCTACGGATCTTATTTCCCTTTTGTCCTCATTGGCATTGCGTTTGCCGGCTTCCAATCCATCGCCCTGAATAGCTTTGCCAGTGTCGTTCAAAAAGAACAGGGGGCGGGAACGCTTGAAGCCATTCTCATTACCCCGACACGGTTGGGAGACGTTATTTTTTCAGGCGCCCTCTGGGATTTGGGTTTCGCCACTCTCAAAGTGTTGGCCTATCTTTTGATTGGCGGTCTTTTTTTGGGAGTGGATTTATCGCACATTAATGTTGTTTCCGCGGTTGTTGTTCTTGTTTTGACAGTGACGGCGTTGGCGGGCTTGGGTTTGTTTTCAGCCGGCTTTGCATTGGTTTTGAAGAGGGGAGATCCCGTGAATTATTTTTTCAATGGTATCTCCCGTTTTCTCTCCGGCGTTTATTTTCCCGTTTCCATTCTTCCGCTGTGGGTTCAAAAATTTTCTTTGTTCATTCCTCTGACCTATTCTCTGGAAGCGATGCGCATGGCGCTTCTGGAGGGAAAAAATATTTTTGCACTGCAACAGGAAATAATCTGTCTGCTTCTGTTTTCCGCGTTCTTCCTTCCATCGGGTTTTTTGTTTTTCGGATGGGCCATAAATCGGGCGAAAAAAACGGGCAGTTTGGGGTTTTATTGAAAGGCTGTTCTTGACAATTTTCCTAATGGTTTTATAAGGTTGCACAGGTTTGATTTTCCATGCCACTAACGCGCAGAAAAGCTTGGGGGTTTGTCGGCGCCTATGTGGCTTTGGTTTACGCGGGTCTCTATTTCACGCCGTTTCTCGGCCTTTATCTTTCCAAAAGAAATGCGTTGGGTTCTTTTGTCGGATGGACCTATGCATTGAGTGCTCTTTTTCTTATCTATTTTCTTTATTTCAAATTGAAAATTCGCAAGGCGGAGGCTTACGGCCTTCTGCTCGGTTTGGGTATATTGTTTCAAGGCGCCATACAAAGAATGGAAGAGACCTTGGATCGCCTTCATTTTCTGGAATACGGTTTGCTTTATCTTTTGATTTATCTTGCCTTTCGTTTTTCCTCTGATGGGATTGTTTTGATCGGACGCACCATTATACTTTGTTCTTTGTTTGCATTGGGGGATGAAGGACTTCAGGGCCTGTTACCGAACCGTATGGCAGAATGGCATGATGTCCTCATTAATATCTCCGCCTGCTATCTGGCGGCGGGAGTGGTGTTTGTTGCGTGTAAATACAGGGATCTTCATGACGGAAAGAGGCGATAATTTTTGTTTGATGGCCTGCGGTCTCGCGATGATCCTGTGGCTAATTTTTGCGCCATTTATTCCGCGGGAATATGCTTTCTTGTATCTGCTGTTGTTGATTGCCTTGTGGCTTCCCTTTTTCTACCTGCTCCATTTGAAAAGGCAGATTTACCAATGGTCGCGAGAAGCCGTTTTTTACCTGTTTTTTTTAATTTTTCTTGGAATCCTCTCTTTTGCCCACGCCATTCTGGGTTTATATCCCGTCCGGTTATTTCAATCTTTGATAAATCCTTTTAGCGTTCTGTCATTCTGAGCCCTTCGCTTTGTCATTCTGAGCGAAGCGAAGAATCTGCTCGGGCTCAGGGTAAACTCCGCGAAGAATCCAATTTGTTACTGTTGATTCCTAACTTTATTTGTGGTTTCAGTGTGATTATGAATAAAAAATACAAAATCCTGATTGCTGATGATGATGTTGACATGGTTGACATGCTAAAAATGAGGTTGGAAGAAGAGGGATTCGATACGCTTGTTGCTCACGAAGGTGTGCGTGTTATTGAGCTGGCCCAAAAAGAAAAACCGGATTTGATTATATTAGATCTGATGATGCCTGTCGGAAGTGGACACTCTGTTTTGAATAATCTCAGATTCAACGATGTAACAAGGGATATTCCAGTCATCATATTGACGGGAGTGGACAAACCAAATTTGGAAAAGGAAAAGAGGGCCATGGGGGTGGAGGATTATATCCGGAAACCCTATGAGACTGTTTCCCTTACCAACAGAATCCGCACAATCCTTTCCCAAAAACAAACAAGGCAAAAGAAATAATGTTAACTTGGTACAAAGCGATTGTTCTTGGTTTCATTCAGGGGGCCACGGAATTTTTTCCGGTCTCCAGCTCCGCGCATCTTGTCATCGCGCAAAATTGGATGGGGATTCGGGAATCGGCGCAAACAATGGCCGCTTTCGATGTCTCTTTGCATGTGGGAACTTTAGTTGCGGCAATCCTTTTTTTCCGCTGGGATCTGGCGTGGCTTATTGGAGTCTGGATCAAACCGTGGCGCGCGAAATTAAAAACAAAACAGATTCCCACTGTCGTCAAAGAATCGTCCGCGAGGCGTTTGGGAGGGTTGGTGATTCTGGGAATTATTCCGGTTTGTTTTGTCGGAGTCTTTTTTCATCAATTTTTTGAAGATCTTTTTTCCGATACCATGATGGTGGCTTTGTTTCTGCTCATCACCGGAGCCATCATCAATGCCACACGCAAAGTGCAGAACAATACGGTGCTCCTTGAAAATATTATCTTCAAACAAGCACTCCTCATCGGGATCGCACAAATTTTTTCAATCCTTCCCGGAATTTCAAGATCCGGCACCAGCATCTCCGCGGGACTTTTTGTGAAACTCAACCCCGAATCGTCTTTCCGTTTTTCATTCTTCATGATGATTCCAATTGTTGGCGGCGCGGTCATTTTAGAATTGCGCCACTTATCCCACATGGCACCCCCCATGATTTTGTCAGCGTTTTTGGGCGCCGTGATGGCCGGTTTTGTCGGCTATAATTGCATTGGACTCATGCTCCGCTGGATGCGTCAGGGAAAATTCGCAAACTTCGCCTACTATTGCTGGACTCTTGGCACTCTCGTCATTCTCAAAGAGATGTTTTTTTAGGATTCTCCGTTGTCACAAAAGAAAAAATTTGTTAGGCCATGAATCATGACGCTGAGAGATGTTTCCAAAGTGGTGAAGTATTGGCTCGAATCAGCGGAGCATGATCTGGAAATGGCTCGTGCCCTGTTTCACACGGGAAAATATGATTATTGTCTTTTTTTATGTCATCTTTCCCTCGAAAAATTGTTAAAAGCCATGGTTACGCGTGCCATCAAAGATCATCCTCCTTACACGCACAATTTACTCTATCTCGCGGCCAAAACAAATTTGCAACTTTCCAAGGCTCAAATTGAATTGCTCGACCAGATAAACAAATTTAATATGGAAGCGCGCTACCCGGAAGATTTGCAGGCCTTTTACAAAAAAGTGGATAAAATTTATTCCAGAAAATATCTGGAAGCCACAAAAGAGATTTGGAAATGGTTCCGAAAAAAATCAGAAATGTAGTAAGAAAGTTTACTCAAGCGTTAAAAAAAGCGGAGTTCCCCGCTTTTCGCACCGTACTCTTCGGTTCCTATGCCCGTGGCGAAGCGAGACAAGACAGCGATATCGATCTTTGTCTAGTGTCGGAAAAGTTTCGTCGCAACAGGGAAAAATACAGAAAAGAAGCCACCATGGTTGCCTTTGGGATTGATCCGCGCCTGCAGGTTATCGCCACAGATCCCCAATCTCTTAAAACAAATCATTTGTCATCGTTGTATATCCAAATTCAAAGAGAAGGCATTTCCATTTCGTGATCGGTTTCCTCGATCGTTTTGCTAAGCAACTTTTTCTGCGAGGTGCCGATACATTCATGTGAGTTGTGCAAAACCAATTTTTAGCCTTTGCAACATGGGTTATTTTAGATAGGAACAACAAAATGCGAATTTCAAGTTTTGGTCTTTCCGATGTCGGCTGTAAGCGTGAAAAAAATGAAGATAGTTTCCTTGTGGATGATGCGTTGCATCTCTATGTCCTCGCCGATGGAATGGGCGGTCATGTAGGAGGGGAATTCGCGAGCCGTCTTGCCGTAGACACCATCCAGAGCACCATTAACCAGCTTAATGCCGATCCGGATTCCACTCTTCAGGACTCCGTTGCATTTCCCGTAAAACCGAACGATTTTAAAACATGGCTCCAATATTCCATTCTGCTCGCCAGTCATCGTATTTTTGAAAAGGCGACTGAAGACAATTCTTTGCAAGGGATGGGAACCACCGCCGCCGCTTTTCTTTTTCGCAACAACCGCGTTTATGTGGCGAATGTCGGGGATTCCAGAGGCTACCGTATTCGCGGGAATAAAATAGAACAGTTGACCACCGACCACTCTCTGGTTGGGGAGCAGATTCGGGCCGGTATTATCAAACCCAAAGACGCGAAAGAACATCGTTTGCGCAACATCATCACGCGTTCTGTGGGTTTCCAAAGCGAGGTGGAAGTCGATGCGGAAGCGAGGGCGATTAAAAACGGAGATGTTTATTTATTATGCAGTGACGGTCTTTATAATCTTGTGGAGGACAATGAAATGCTGGATGTTTTGACTCATCAGGAATTGGAAGCGGCCAGCCATCATTTAATAGATATTGCAAAAGCCAGAGGAGGAGACGACAACATCACCCTTGTCCTAGTTAAAGTCGATTCTCTTCAAAACAACCCGAATGAAGATGAAGAATCAACAATGCAATGTTAACTCATTGTTAAATATGGGAAATTGATGGGTTGACGCGCCGCGGAAACCTTGCTAAGGGATCAGGGCTCATGATGAAAATAGCCGATAGTTACAGCGTTATTATCATTCCAAAAGACAGGGCCGGTGTTAAGCGCTGGGTGGTTTCCAAACAACG
>JACRBV010000029.1 GCA_016213065.1 Deltaproteobacteria bacterium | reverse complement strand
TTTTTTCATATCTCCTTGTAGCATGTTTCTCTCAATCCGCCAAATCACATATGACGGCAAATACAGATTTATCAATAATCATAGGGTGTTTTTTTCATGCAAAATAATTCTGAAAATCATAGTTCCTTCAATTCCTGCAAAGCAATCCAATCATTCAAAAATCTAAGAGAGTTTCCGGAGGTGCCCTAAAAATAATAAGTCGCCCCGTCGTAATCGGCGGGGCGTGGATTGAAACTCTCAGAAGGCAAAACCAATTGCAACGGTTCTGGATTGGGTATCTGCAATGCGCAGACGAAATTTGTAAAAAACAGCGCTGGAATATCAGTAGGAAATATGGCAGAACTCCGAGCAACTCTGATATTTTGAGATAACATTATGATTCCAAAAAGAGACTTGAATAAGGCCGTTGAATTGGCCAAAAAATACCATATTGGAAAATTGTATCTGGTAGGTTCGGCCCTTCACGGAGATCCACAAGAAGCCAATGATTACGATTTTGCGGTGGATGAATATCCTCCGGATGTTTTTTTTAGTTTTTACGGAGAGTTGATGAGAACTATGCCCAAGCCGGTGGACCTCATCAACCTTAGTGGCAGAAAGATGCTTTTTGAAAAATTGGTGATGAGGGATGGCTTGCTGATCTATGACGCTCAACGTTCTTAAGGAATACATCGAAGCGGAATTTGAAAATATCCGTGAAACTGCCGAACGGATTGAGTCTATTCAATCTTCTCGATCTGATCAACCTTCTGATATCGAGGTCGCCGCGTTGTCGGTCTACATTCACAATATTTATAACGGCTTTGAAAATATTCTGAAGCTGGTCTGTTCTTTCCAAGGAAGAAAGATTCAAAAAACACCTCACTGGCATCGGGAGCTCTTGAACGTGTCCAGAGATAACGGCGTTATAAATTTAGAATTGTGGGCAAATCTGGACAAATTTTTATCCTTTCGTCATCATTTGGTGCATTCCTATGTTTTTAAAATAGAATGGCTCGCCATTAAAAATTTGGTGGATGCCGTTCAACCTGTTACTGTCGAATTTGAACGACAGTTGATCGAGTATCTTGATTGTTTCTCAAAAGTCTATTGAAATAACACCAAATTCACACCTTGGGAATTGATTCGCCCGGACTTACCTCCGCCCCGGCAATCGGTGCCGCCATTCTTACAGAAGTCGAAGAAATTCTTTGAGGTTCCCGTATCATGGGAAGCAAAATTACCGATGCCAGTAGTTGGATTCCTCCCGCCATGAAAAAAACAAAAAGATAGGGCGAAGTGAAAAAAGAATGTTTGAAGAAGAGTGTTCCCAGCATAGCTCCACCCACCGCCAGAATTCCGTTAAAAAGATTTGTGTAAGAAGCAAAGAGCGGACGATTTCTGTTGGTGGTGGCGTCCAATAAAAATTTATACGAGACGGTTTCATAACCACTCCAAAAAATAGCCCGATAAATCTGAACCAGCATAAGATAAAAAATAGCGTGAGAGAAAAGCCAGAGGAAAGGATAAACCGCGAACAGCAGACTGCAGAGAATAAAAATTTTCTTTCCACCTTCTTTATCGGCCATCTCTCCCCATAGCGGATAGAAAGCGAACTTCCCCAGAATCAATGTGCAAAACAAAATGCTGTAGGTGCTGTAATTGATTTTCAGATTTTCAAGAAAATAGGGGGCAAGATAAGTGGCGCCCATATAAATCACAAGATTGACAATGCCGCCGTAGAGAAGAAACCATCCCAGAGTGGGGTGACGGATATTTTTGAAAAAAGAGACAAGAGCTTTTTCTGTGGGACCAACTTCATGGGTGAGAGGCGGCTCCGTCGGTTTTTGAATAATCCAGAAACCAAGAAACCGGAAAAGACCACCCAACAAATATAGAATGCAAAATCCGATGGCCGGTGTTGCCCCACTTTTAACAAGTTTCGAAAGAAAGAATCCGCCCGCGAGTGTGGTGATAAACATGGCGATGTGGTTGAACCGTGTGCGGTTACCAAAAAATTCTCCGCGGCGCGAATGGGGAACCACGTCACCCGTCCAACTTGTCCACGCGGTTAAAAATGTCTGATTGAGAATTTCATATAGACAGAATCCAAAAATGAGAAAATAAATTCCCCACCCGTTTCCGAAAAGAAAAGCAAACGCCATCACACAAGAAAGAAGAGCGAATACAAAAAGCCCCCACCGGACAAAACCTTTTCGGGTCCCCCATTTTTCGATAAGTCCGGGAATGGTGAGTTGAATGATGGAACCAAGTAGGGTGGGAAGAGAAATGAGAAGGGCAATATGGAAAGGGGTGGCGCCGAGATATAGAATGTAGGCCGCAGCATAAATATCGACACAACCGGCCGCGAGACCAGAAAAAGCACCTTCCCAGTAGAAGAATTTTAGGTTGCGCAGGGCGTGATTATTAGCAGAATTCGGTTTCTTCGTCGCCATTGGAACCACTGGCATCGTCGGCGGCATGGAGTAGGGTGGTTGTGAATACGACGCAAGCCATTGAAATGACTACGAAAAACAAAAAAAACTTCTTTTTCATTTTTCTCTCCTCTCTCACTATAGTTATCGGCAGGAGAGGAGAGAAAGTTGCTACCTATTATAAAGAGTGTGACGAAACAGTTGTGTGAAGGGGAGTGGTGGAAAATGCGCTTTTCATGGTTGTCATCCTGAACACATTCGCTTCGCTCAGTGTAAACTCCGTGAAGGATCTACTTGATAATATTGGATTCTTCGCGGAGTTTATCCTGAGCCCGAACAGATTCTTCGCTTCGCTCAGAA
>JACRBV010000028.1 GCA_016213065.1 Deltaproteobacteria bacterium | reverse complement strand
GGGGCAGGGATCGCTTCTGCCGACGTGGGAGAAGTTTTGCGGAGGGGCAGACTGGACACCGACGGACGAAGCGGACATGGGGCCTTGGGTTGGATTCCTTTGAAAGGCCGCTGTTTCCTGATGTGCCATTTGCATCGGGGTTCTTTGAAAGGGAAGATTCACAATCTGTTGTGACGGTTCTGCCTGTCTTTCTTCGGCCAAACGCACGCGGAACAATTTTTGCAACACATCGGTGGAAAACTGCTCCATCATCAGTTTGAAAAGAGAGAAACCTTCTTTTTTGTATTCCAACAGAGGATCCTTCTGACCGTAACCCCGGAGTCCGATCCCCTCCCGCAAATGATCCATCTGCAAAAGATGGTCTTTCCACAATGTATCGAAAGTAGAAAGCAGAAGAAATTTTTCGATCTGTGCAAAAATTTCCCGGCTGTATTGTTTCTCTTTAGCTTCGTAAATCTGGACAGAGGTCTCATATAATTTTTTACCGAGTCCGTTTTGCGTCCAGTCTTGTTTGGCAACGCTTTTCGCTGAAAAATCAAAATCAAAAATTTCGCGCACTCTTTCTTCAAGCGGTTTGGGATCAAAATCTTCGGGATTCACATTTTCCGGAACGCATTCTTCGATCAAAGCCGTGACTTTTTCGTCGATCATGTCGAGGGCAAAGTCTTTTGTGTCCTGTGCTCCCAGAATTTCACGTCTGCGTTTGTAGACCGTCTGGCGTTGTTGGTTCATGACGTCGTCATACTCCAAAAGATTTTTTCGGATCGAAAAATTGTGGGCTTCTACTTTTTTCTGGGCGTTGGCGATCGCGCGGGAAAGCCACGGATGTTCGATGGGTTCATCTTCCTTGAGACCGAGACGGTCCATCATTGTGGAAATTCTCTCTCCACCAAAGATGCGGAGCAGATCATCCTGCAGAGAAAGATAAAAACGGGAACTTCCCGGATCCCCTTGTCTGCCGGACCGCCCGCGAAGCTGATTGTCGATGCGCCGGCTCTCATGTCTCTCTGTTCCCAAAATATGCAACCCCCCTGCCGTCAAAACTTCTTGTTTTTCTTTTTCACATTGCGTTCTGAAAATTGTGAGCGCTTTTTTATAATCTTCTTCGGGGGCTTCGCGTCCCACCTGTGCCCGCGCCAAAAATTCGGGATTGCCGCCGAGCATGATGTCAGTACCGCGACCCGCCATGTTGGTGGAGATAGTGACGGCACCTTTGCGTCCGGCCTGTGACACAATCTCCGCTTCTTTCTCATGTTGTTTCGCGTTCAACACATGGTGTTTAATGCCGCGGCGTTTGAGCATCTCTCCAATCTCTTCAGATTTTTCAATCGAGATCGTTCCAACCAGTACGGGTTGATTTTTAGCATGACACTCCTCGATTTCTTTTACGACAGAGCGAAATTTTTCCGTCTCTGTTTTATAGACGATGTCGGAATTATCTTCGCGTATCATCGGTTTGTTGGTGGGAATCATCATCACATCGAGATTATAAATTTTGGCAAATTCGGGGGCTTCTGTTTCTGCGGTGCCGGTCATGCCTCCAAGCTTGTTGTACATGCGGAAATAATTCTGAAAGGTAATGGTAGCCAGCGTTTGGTTTTCATTTTCAATGGTGGTATTTTCTTTTGCCTCCACCGCCTGATGAAGTCCGTCACTCCAGCGTCTGCCGGGCATTAAACGACCGGTGAATTCATCAACGATGGTGACTTTGTCATCTTTCACGACATAATCAACATCACGCCGGTAAAGACTGTGGGCACGCAAAGCCTGATTCACATGGTGAAGTTGGTTGATATTTTTTGGATCGTACAGATTGGGAATGTTCAGACGTTTTTCCACTTCCGCCACACCGGCTTCGGTGAGCATCACGGATTTTGCTTTCTCATCAATCGTAAAGTGGGTCTCTTTGCTTAAAAATGGGATGATGCGGTCGATGGTATAGTAGAGTTGTGTGGATTCTTCGGCGGGACCGGAAATAATGAGCGGAGTTCTCGCTTCATCAATCAAAATACTATCGACCTCATCCACAATTGCATAATTGAGTTCGCGCTGAACGTACTGGGCCAATTCATATTTCATGTTGTCGCGCAGATAATCAAAACCGAATTCGTTATTGGTTCCGTAAGTCACATCGGCGCGATAGGCCCATTGGCGCTCGGTATCGGTCAGGCCATGCACAATCACGCCCACGGAAAGCCCCAAAAATTTATAGACCTGACCCATCCATTCGGCGTCGCGTCTGGCCAGATAGTCGTTGACGGTGATGACGTGCACACCTTTGCCACTCAAAGAATTCAGATAGACGGGCAGTGTGGCCACGAGAGTTTTTCCTTCGCCGGTTTTCATTTCCGAAATTTTTCCGGAATGGAGAACGATCCCTCCGACGAGTTGCATATCATAATGACGCTGACCCAACGTGCGGCGCGCCGCTTCACGAACAACGGCAAAGGCATACGGCAAAAGGGCATCCAGCGATTCACCGTTTTGCACGCGCTGTTTGAATTCCACCGTTTTGGCTTTGAGTTGATCGTCGGTTAGGGGTCTGATGGAAGATTCTAAAGCATTGATTTCGGCCACAACGGGAACAATTTTCTTCAGTTCCCGATCATTCTTAGTGCCGACAAATTTTTTGAGAACCCATTCAAACATAAAATTTAAAAATTATAGAAAATTAACTTTTCATCATGACATCTGTCATTCCTGCGAAGGCAGGAATCCATTTGTTTGCCAGCTTTTCTGGAGCCCCGCCTTCGCGGGGATGACATACTAAAAGTTAATTCATTATAAAATTCAAAAAATCAAAATTTTGATTTTTGCATTTTTATTTTTGGATTTATTAAAGTTGTTCCAAAATGAATTGGGTTGGATCAATCGGAATACCGTTGACCAAAACTTCATAGTGGAGGTGCGGACCGGTACTGCGACCAGTACTTCCGACACGGGCAATCAATGTTCCCCGTTTGACATGATCTCCCTCTTTCACAAGAATTTGTGAATTGTGTCCGTAAACGGTGGCTAAACCATAACCATGATCAACAATGATCTGGTTTCCCAAACCGCCATGACGCCCCGCAAAAGTAACGACTCCGTCTCCACTGGAAAAAACCGGTGTACCGTAAGGGCTTGCGATATCCATTCCCTCATGCAGTTGGCGGCCACCCGAAATGGGGGATCGTCTCCAACCGAAATCGGAGGTGACCCATCCGCGCAAGGGCCAAACAGTTGGAATGGAGGTCCAGAAATAGGAGGCGTCGGGGTTGGCTTTGTAGACTTCTTTCAAACGCTGACCAACGTCTTTGGCCTCTTCGGTGAGATCAATGGTTTTGAGATTAAAAGTTTTGAGAGCGGTCTCATCAAAAATAGCGTTTTCCCCGGGAAGAGTTGAAGGATCCATTGCGGCGAGTTGAAAGGGCGACTTGCGGTGTACCTCCGCCTGAATCTGTTTCCCTTGATTGAGACCAACGATTGTCTCCAATTTGGATGCAAATTGTTTATTTTGATTTACAACAGACTCTAATTCGTTCAGACGGGCCAAAATACGGACACGTTCTTTTTGGTATTGTGCCCCTTTGGTACGCAGTTCATTGGTGGCAACATATTCGTGGCGATAATGAACTAGGCCGACACAAACAACAGAAGTGAAGAGAACACACCCTAAAACCAAACCCAACGTCCCAAAAACCCGTTGTTTGGAAACCACCCAGCGCTTAACACCGGCCCTGTCTTTTGGAATGATAATAACGCTGTAACTATCGGCTATTTTCATCATGAGCCCTGATCCCTTAGCAAGGTTTCCGCGGCGCGTCAACCCATCAATTTCCCAT
>JACRBV010000027.1 GCA_016213065.1 Deltaproteobacteria bacterium | reverse complement strand
TATGCTTATCCCTTTGACTCAGGTTGCGATTCTGTTTAAGCTAATGACGTGCCAAGACCTGTTTTTCCAAAGACGTTGAAAGAATTCCGTGAACGTTTCTCTCAGAAGGAATCTTGCTTTGAGTATTTGGCGCAAAGCGCCTTCCATAATTTTTCATTTTTATTTTTGAATTTTAAATTATTTCACTTGAGTTCTGCACATTTTATTGACTGATTCTTTTAAATTTTGACCATCGCAACATATTTTCAATTGAAACGGAATCTCTGAAATGACGAATCTTCTGACGGAATCCCCTCAAACGTTTTGGCGCCGACAAACTGACCAGGTTGTAAGCGATGATGACCAAAGTCCAGTGTGTTTGGGCTCCCTGCCAGGATCGCATAAACATGTGGCCGAAAGCCAAATGCTGTTTGATATCCTTGTGAAAGATTTCGATTCCAAAACGCTGTCGGTAAAGCTCGACCATTTCGGATTCGGTCATTTTGAGATTGTTGGTGATCAGAAATCTGACTTCCCGGGCCCCGCCTTTTGTGATGAACAAAAGAACGTTGCCCACCTTCGGCAGCCAGACGATTCGCTTGGCGACTTTGAGATGCCGTTTCTTGGAAAGCCGGACAGTTTTGTAAGTTCTTCGTCCCTTGGCCAGGTGACGGAGGGAAATCTTTTTGCCGGCGATTTCCAGAATACGATTGCATTTGATAGCCGCTACGAAAGTCCAGCCTGCTTCTATAATAGAGGTGAGGATCGGAGCACAGGTATACCAGCTGTCCATGAGCACGATGACAGAGGTGTGAAGTTGCCAACGAAGGTCTCGAAGAATACTTCCGGCCAATTCGATTTTGCTTTTGAACTCGCCCTTGGGCGAAGAAGCCTTTGGCCGGTAGCCTTCTACCGCCCAAGCCAGCCACTGGCCGGCGACCTTCAAAACACAAGTGACCACGCATTGGCCTTTGACCAACCCGTCGGCCGAATGATGAATGCCCAAGCCTTCGATCTTTTTGCCTTCTCTGGAACAGGTCGTATCGTCGATGACCGCCAAAACTTCTGGAGTTTTGTTGGCCATCTGAGCCAGAGTTTTCTGATTGGCGGCCTGAAGTCGCTCTTCTTTCTTGGCCGAACCGTTGAGGAAACGCTGGAGATTGTCGGGCAGCGTTTTGGAAACCTGACTGGCAATTTCGCGGGTCGAGTGAAACTTGACGAGCCAGATCAAACCTGTCAGGTAAACCAGAAAATGTTTGAGCTGGGGTTTCGTCAAAGCGCTCAAGAAATGTTTCAGAGCGGACGTAGTTTTTTGCGGGAGATGTTTTCCCATGGCTTCCGTGCCCTCCTTGCCTTGCTCGGCATAGGAGTTTTCGGCCGGAAGCCATTTTGTTTTCAGTAGTTATCATATTTGGTTACCTAAAATGTGCAGAACTCAAGGTTAAAGACATCGTTACATTATGTAAAACGATTAGTAACTGTTTACCCCGCTGAAGTAATGATGAGCCGTTTCCCCTCGCCCTCCCGCCGAAGGCGAGAGAGGGAGAGGGCCGGACGCGAAGCGCCGGGGTGAGGGTGGTCGGGCGTCGCCTGAAAAATATCCTTCAAAAATCTGCGAGTCAGGTCGTAGAAGTAATTGTGAAAAACGACCTACTTATTCTCACCGAGAAAACTAAAGAGGAATTGATCGATGAAATTCTCAGACTTCGCGAAGAAAACGAAAAACTTCGTCAAACCTTGGAAGCCAAAGAAAAAAGTCAGGCCCACAAAGAATTCCTGAAGAACCTCAGGCTGGCCCAAAAAGTTAAACACCCCAAAACTCCGGGACAAAAAGTGGGCCACGAAGGGCTCACCCGGATTAAACCAAGTCAAATCGATCACGTCATCGAAAGTAAACTTCGCAGTTGCCCCGATTGTCAAATGCCTTTAAGCAAAAGCCAGGAAGTCCTTGAGCATATTCAGGAAGACATTATTCCCGCCCACCGGGAAGTCACGTGTTTCAAGAAACACCGGTACTGGTGCCGGAGTTGTGAAAAAATCGTGACGGCACCCTACGCTCCGGAAGAAGTACCTCACGGTTACCTGGGTCCGAACATTCTTGTTCAAACCGTGATTCTTAAATATCATCACGGTCTTCCTTTTAATAACTTGAGTTCTGCAATTTTTGGAAACTGCATATAGAGTTTGTTCGGTTTTTTGTAGGGGCGGACCCCTGTGTCCGCCCCACCCCGAACGGCAATATCGGGTGGTGGGGCAGAAATGGGAGTCTGCCCCTACAAACCAAAAACTTCTTTTTTTCGATCCAAAAAGTGCAGTACTCAAGACAAGTATTAT
>JACRBV010000026.1 GCA_016213065.1 Deltaproteobacteria bacterium | reverse complement strand
TTTATCCCGATAAGGTGAAAATTGCCTCCGAGACGCTTTTCAATAAGCACTTTCCCTCTCCACCGCGGCATTATTTATAAATTTAAATAGTCAATCCTATGAAATTCGGCGTGATTCAATTTTTGGGTTCCAACTGTGATGCGGACTGTCTGCATGTTGTCCGGAATGTTTTGAAACAGGATGCCCTTTCTTTATGGCATGAAAATCCGGATCTCAAAGGGGTTGATTGTGTTATTTTGCCCGGTGGTTTTTCTTATGGTGATTATTTGCGCACGGGGGCGATGGCGGCCCGCAGTCCCATTATGAAGAGTGTTGCCGCCTTTGCGGACCGCGGTGGTTTGGTGCTGGGAATTTGCAACGGATTTCAAATTTTGTGCGAAGCGGGGCTTTTGCCCGGTGTTTTGGTGCGAAACAAAAGCCTTCAGTTTATCTGCGAGGATTGTGATTTGATTGTGGAGCGAAACGATACGCGTTTCACCTCATTATATAAGAAGGGTGAAAAAGTCCGAATGCCGATTGCCCATATGGAAGGGCATTATTATATTGATGAAGCGGGACTGAAGCATTTGGAATCAAACCGTCAGGTTGTATTGCGTTATGCCAACAACCCCAACGGATCCGTGGGCAACATTGCGGGTGTCATCAATGAAAAAGGAAATGTGTTCGGATTGATGCCCCATCCGGAGCGGGTGTGTGAAAAATTGTTGGGTGGTGAAGAGGGAGCGAAACTTTTCAAATGTCTACTTTAACCAAAGAAGAACACAGCCAAGTTGTGAAAGTTTTGGGGCGGGAACCCAATGAGGTGGAGTTGGGCGTTTTTTCCGTGATGTGGTCGGAGCATTGCTGTTATAAAAGTTCCAAAATTCATCTCAAACAATTTCCGACGAAAAGTCCACGCGTGTTGCAGGGGCCCGGCGAAAATGCGGGCATTCTGGATATTGGCGACGGCTTAGCGATTGCTTTTAAAATTGAATCCCACAACCATCCCTCATTCATCGAACCGTATCAGGGGGCGGCCACCGGTGTTGGCGGAATTTTGCGCGATATTTTTACGATGGGCGCTCGTCCGATTGCGAATCTCAACAGTCTGCATTTTGGCGCGATCGATCATCCGCGTACTCCGTATCTGGTGCGCGGCGTGGTGGCGGGGGTTGGCGGTTATGGAAATTGCATGGGAATTGCGACCGTTGGTGGCGAAACCCGTTTTGAGGAATGCTATAACGGAAATATTTTGGTGAATGCTTTTACGCTTGGCGTGATGAATAAAAATAAAATTTTTCTTGGACTGGCGGCGGGTGTCGGCAATCCCGTGATTTTGGTTGGTTCCAAGACTGGTAAAGATGGAATTCATGGCGCCACCATGGCCTCGGATGTTTTTGATTCCGAATCGGAATCCAAACGACCCACCGTTCAGGTTGGGGATCCCTTCACCGAGAAAAAATTGATGGAGGCTTGTCTCGAAGCTTTCCAGTGTGAAGGAGCCATTGTGGGGATTCAGGATATGGGGGCCGCCGGTTTTACGTGTTCCACGTTTGAAATGTCCGCCCGCGGTGATGTGGGTATGACGCTTTTGCTCGATAAAATTCCGCTTCGTGAAAAGAAGATGACTCCTTATGAAATCATGCTTTCCGAATCGCAGGAACGCATGTTGCTCGTTGCCAAAAAAGGACGTGAAGAAGAACTCAGAAAAATTTTCCAGAAATGGGAACTCGAATTTCAAATTGTAGGCGAAGTCATTGCCGAAAAAAGGGTGCGAGGATTTTTTAATGATGAAAAAGTTTTTGATCTTCCGGTTGCACCCGTCACGGATACCGCCCCACTTTACGACCGCCCCGTGAAAATTCCCAACCAAGAACGAAGAACCAAGAACGAAGAACCAAGATTTTTTACATCCCAAGATTACAATAAAGTTTTAATGCAACTTTTATCTTCACCCAATCTCGCCTCCAAAAATTGGGTTTGGCGTCAGTATGATCATATGGTGGGAACCAATACGGTGGTGAAACCCGGATGCGATGCGGCCGTCCTGCGGATCAAAGAAAATGGGAAACAGGTGGCTATGAAGGCCGATGGCAAAGCCCGATGGTGTTATCTCGATCCCTACTGGGGCGCGGTGCATACGCTGGCGGAGGGCGTGCGCAATCTTGCCTGTGTGGGGGCCACGCCCGTTGGCATTACCGACTGTCTTAATTTTGGCAATCCCGAAAATCCGGAGATCATGTGGCAATTCAAAGAGGTGTGCAGAGGTTTGACGGATGCCTGCAACGCTTTTGAAACACCGGTCGTCGGTGGCAATGTCAGCCTTTATAATGAGAGCGAAGGAAAAAATATCTATCCAACTCCCGTTGTTGCTATCGTGGGCCTTCTGGAAAAAGATGAAGAACCGCAAACCCTCTACTGGAAGCAGACAGGGGATTTCATTTATTGGATTGGGGAGACCACTTCTTCCTTAGCGGGGAGTGAATATCTAAAAGTGGTGCATAAAAAAGTGGCCGGTGCTTTAACCAAAATTGATTTTGCAAAGGAATTAACGCTACAGAAATTTTGTCTCGAAGCGATTCGCAAAAAAATCATTGCTTCGGCACACGATGTGAGTGATGGAGGGTTGGCAGTAACGCTGGCGGAATGTTCTTTTTTACCCGATGGAAATGTTTTGGGGGCAACGGTGATGTTGGAAGAAACAACTCGCCCGGATAATCTGCTTTTTGGAGAAGGTTCTCAGTCGATTGTTGTGAGTTTGGATCCTTCGAAAGAAAAAGAATTTCTGGAATTGGCGAAGAAAACAAATTGCCCCGTGAAAAAAATTGGCAAAACGGGCGGGAAAAATTTGATGATAGACGATTGGATCGATATTTCGGTTGCCGATTTGAGAACCAAATGGGAAACGGCTTTACAATTTTGAAGTTTGATTTTTAATTTTTGGAGTTTGTCTATGTGCGGCATTGTAGGTGTTTATAATCATCCGGAGGCGTCAAAGCT